>JAVEDA010000067.1 GCA_030841195.1 Actinomycetota bacterium
GGACGTGGGGATCGTCGCGCAGCCCGCGAGCACCGCCGCGAGCAGCACCGGCAGCAGCCGCGACCCGAGCCGGCGGGCGTCAGACATCGACCGACCCCGGTGTGCGGATCTGACGGTAGGGCTGGCCGACCGTCAACGGTCGCACCCGGCGGCTCGAGTCCAGCGGCTCCAGCGGGATCGGCGACCGTTCCAGGGCGGCACCGAGCCGGCGGGCCACCGTGAGCCGGAACTGGCAGCCGTCGCCGGGCTCGCCCCAGGCCTGCAGCCACCCGTCGTGCAGGTGGGCGTCCTCCAGCGCGATGGACAGGCCCAGCCCGGTGCCTCCGGTGGTGCGCGCCCGGGCCGGGTCGCCTCGCCAGAACCGGTTGAACACCATGCCGACGGCCTCGGGCTCGAGCCCGACGCCGTGGTCCCGGACGGCGATCGCCACCGCGTCGTCGTCGGCGGCCACCCGCACCTCGATCGGCCGCCCCTCGCCGTGCTCCACCGCGTTGGCGACCAGGTTGCGCAGCACCCGCTCGATCCGCCGGCTGTCGACCTCGGCGATGCAGGGAACCCCGGGCTCGACCAGGCGCAGGTCGCTGCCCTTGCGGTCGGCGAGGGTCTCCATCGCCTCGATGACGTGCCGGGCGATCACCCGCAGGTCGGTGGGCTCGGCCTCCAGGACGGCGGCCCCGGCGTCGTACCTGCTGATCTCGAGCAGGTCGGCGAGCAGCGCCTCGAACCGGTCCAGCTGGGCCTGCAGGATCTCGGCGCTGCGCTCGACCGCCGGGTCGAAGTCGGTGCGAGCCTCGTGCAGCACGTCGGCCGCCATCCGGACGGTGGTGAGCGGGGTGCGCAGCTCGTGCGAGACGTCGGAGACGAACCGGCGCTGCACCCGGGAGAGGTCCTCGAGCTGGCGGATCTGGCGCTGCAGGCTGGTCGCCATCCGGTTGAACGAGGCCGCGAGCCGGGCCAGGTCGTCCTCACCGCGCACCCGCATCCGTTCCTCGAGCCGGCCGGCCGAGAGCCGCTCGGCGATCCGGGCCGCCATCCGCACCGGCGTCACCACCTGGCGGGTGACCAGCCAGGCGATGCCGCCGACCAGGATCACCAGCCCGAGGGCAGCCAGCAGCAACGCGTTGCGCACCAGCGCCAGGGTGTCGGCCTCCTTGTCCAGCGGGAACAGGAAGTAGAGCTCATAGGTGCCCAGCTGCTGGGGCAGCACCACCGGTGACCCGACGACCACGACCGCTGCCCGCCCGCCCGACGGCCGGGCGATCTCGCTGTAGGTCCACTGCTGGTTGCCCCGGGCCTGGACCTGCCTGCGCAGGGCGGGCGGGATGTCGGTGGCGTTGACGCCGACCGAGCTGCGCCCGAGCGGGGCCCGCGGGTTGGTGACCAACGGGCCACGGAGCAGCACCACCTCGCGCAGACCGGCCGTGCCACCGCCGCGGGACAGCTGGCGCACCAGGTCCGGCACCAGGGTGTCGTAGACGTCGGGCTGGCTGCGGTCGGCGGAGTCGAACGCCTCCTGAGCGGTCCGGGCTCCGTTCGCGGCCTCGTCCAGGGTGGCCTGCTTCTTGCTGTCCAGCAGACCGTCCCGGACCCGGGTGATCAGGATGTTGCCGAGCACCAGGATGGCGATCAGCGAGAAGACGGTCGTGGTGGTGACGACCCGCAGCTGCAGGGACCGCCGCCACAGTGCGATGGCCCGCCGCCAGCGGCGCCGGACGACGCGTCGGAACCAGCCCGCGACCCGGAGGCTTCGGTCGGGGCCGGCGGACGGGCGCGAGGAGCTCAGGCGGGACCCGCCTTGTAGCCGACGCCGCGCACGGTGACGACGACCTCGGGGTTCTCGGGGTCGCGCTCTACCTTCGAGCGCAACCGCTGGACGTGCACGTTGACCAGCCGCGTGTCGGCCGCGTGCCGGTAACCCCACACCTGCTCGAGCAGGATCTCGCGGGTGAAGACCTGCCAGGGCTTGCGGGCCAGCGCCACCAGGAGGTCGAACTCGAGCGGCGTGAGCGCGATCGACGAGCCGTCCCGCTTGACCGAGTGGCCGGCCACGTCGATGACCAGGTCACCGATCTCCAGCAGCTCCGGAGAAGGCTCCTCGGTCCGGCGCAGCCGGGCCCGGATCCGGGCCACCAGCTCCTTGGGCTTGAACGGCTTCATCACGTAGTCGTCGGCGCCGGACTCCAGCCCGACCACGACGTCGACGGTGTCGGTCTTGGCGGTGAGCATGACGATCGGGACGCCGGACTCGGCCCGGATCGCCCGGCAGACGTCGATGCCGTCCATCCCGGGCAGCATCAGGTCCAGCAGCACCAGGTCGGGCTTGTGCTCGCGGAACATCGCCATCGCCTGGTCGCCGTCCGGGCACAGCGTGGGCTCGTAGCCCTCGCCGCGCAGCACGATGCCGAGCATCTCGGCCAGCGCCGTGTCGTCGTCGACGATCAGCACCCGGCCCTTCATCCGCGCACGCTCATGACGTCATCGTGGCACCCCGCTGCCGCCGATGCCCGTCACGGCGCGAGAACGATCTCCGGCGGCGCCGCTCCGGCGGCCGCACCGGACGTGCGACGATGACCCGCGTGAGCGACGAGCAGCCGGGGGGCTGGGCCCGCCCGGGGGAGGAGCAGGCACCGCCTGCCTGGACGCCGCCGCAGGGCTGGGCGCCGCAGCAGCCGCCGCCGTACGTGCCACCCGGGCAGCCGCAGGTCGGCTGGGGCCCGCCGCCGGGCGCGTTCCGGCTGCCGCCCCCGCCGCCGAAGCCCGGCATCATCGCGCTGCGACCGCTGGGGGTCGGCGAGATCCTGGACGGCGCCATCTCGGCCATCCGGGGCTACCCGCGGATGATGCTCGGCCTCAGCGCGGTGATTGCCGCGATCACCCAGGTCCTCATCGTCCCGGTCACCTGGCTGCTGCTGCGCGACTCCGGCGACCAGGCCTTCAGCTTCGACCGGCCGGCGACCTCGACACCCGAGGAGGACGTCACGTTCGCGGCCAGTGCGGTCACCGCGGCGGGCGTCCAGGTGGTCGTCACCCTCGTCGCGTCCCTGGTGCTCACCGGGATCCTTACGGTGGCTGTCAGCCGCGCGGTTCTCGGGCAGTCGATCAGCGCCCGGGACGCGTGGACCCAAGCCAGGCCGCGGCTCCCGGCGCTGCTCGGGGTGACCGGGCTGGTGCTGCTGATCATGCTCGGGCTCGCCGTGCTCGCCCTGGCGCCCGGTGTCATCCTCGCCGTCGCCAGTGCCCCCACGGCCGCCGTGGCGATCGCGTTCGTCCTGGGGATCCCGGCCTTCGTGGTCGTGGCCGCCTACCTGTACACCGCATTCGCGCTCGCGCCGCCGGCGATCGTGCTGGAGCGCCAGGGCGTGGTTGCGTCGTTGCGGCGCTCGCGGTCCCTGGTCCGCGGCGCCTGGTGGCGCACGTTCGGCATCCTGCTGCTCGTCAACCTGATCGCCCAGGTCCTCGCCGGCATCCTCGGTGTGCCGTTCACGGTCCTGACGCTGCTCGCGGCCTGGGTGACCGGCGACGGCCTCAACGTCTACGCGATCCTGCCGCTGTTGGTGACCGCACTCGGCACGATCGTCGCCTCCGCGGTGACCTGGCCGTTCACCGCCGTCTCGACCGCGTTGATCTACGTCGACCGGCGGATGCGTCGCGAGGCACTCGACCTCGAGCTGGCCCGGGCCGCCGGGGTCGCGCCGGCGAACCAGCCCGTCCCGCGCGGGTGATCGCGTCGGTCCCGGTCGACCTCGGCCGGGACGAGGCTGCCCAGCTGGCCCGTGAGGAGCTGGCCAAGCAGGTCTACCGCGACGCCGGCCCGGGGCTGGTCGAGCGGCTGGTGCGCTGGCTGCTGGAGCAGGCCGGCCGGCTGCTCGACGGCGCCGCCGGCGTCTCGCCCGGCGGGTACTCCGGGCTGGTGGTCGTGCTGCTGCTGGTCGCGGCGGCGGTCGTCGCGATCCGCCTCAAGGTCGGCCCGCTCGGCCGGCGCGCCGCCCGCGAGGAGGCGCTGTTCGTCGGCCGTACCCGCACCGCCGCGCAGCACCGCGCCGCCTCCGACGCGCACGCCACCGCCGGCGCCTGGGCCGAGGCGGTGCGCGAACGGCTGCGCGCCGTCGTCCGGTCGCTGGAGGAACGCGCCGTCCTCGACGAGCGGGCCGGGCGCACCGCGGACGAGGCCGCCGCCGAGGCCGGCCGAGCCCTCCCCAGCTGCGCGGCCGGGCTGCGCGCGGCGGCAGTGCTGTTCGACGAGATCTGGTACGGCGGTCGCCCCGCCGGTCCGGAGTCCTACGCCGCGCTGCGCGACCTGGACGCCCAGGTGCAGGCCGCCCGCCCCGACCTGGTGGGACAGCGGTGACGGTGACGACAGCGCCCGACGTCACGCCGGCTAGCGCGTCGTCGGCGTCGACCGATCCCGGTGCCGGGCAGGTCTGGCAGGCCGTCAAAGGGCCGCTGACCGTGCTGGTCGTGGTGCTGCTGGCCGGGCTGGTCGTGGCCCTCGCGGCCGGCGGCCCGACCGGTGGGCGGCTGGACCCGCGCTCGGCGGCGCCGTCCGGCTCCCGGGCGCTGGCCCAGGTCCTCGGCGACCAGGGGGTGCAGGTCGAGCGGGTGACCACGTCGGCAGCGATGGTCGCGACCACCGGACCCGATGACACCCTCCTGGTCGTCGACCCCGACCTCCTGGCCGCCAGCCAGGTGGCGGAGGTTCGCGCGACGGGAGCCGACCTGGTGGTGGTCGGGGCCACCGCACCGGGCCGCTACCTGCCGGGCGTCACCGCCGAGCAGGCCGAGCCCGGCGTCCGCACACCCGGCTGCGACCTGCCCGTGGCCCAGCAGGCCGGGGCGGTCGACGCCGGCGGCATCGACTACGTCACCGACGACACCAAGCTGCGGGCCCCGAACCTCTGCTACGCCGGCGACGGCCGTCCGTCCCTCGTGCAGGTGAGGGTTGACAGCAACCTGGTCACGTTGCTGGGCCCGTCGTCACCGCTGACCAACTCCCGTCTGGACGACGAGGGTGACGCCGCACTGGCTCTCGGGCTGCTCGGCGGCCACGACCGCCTGGTCTGGTACCTCCCGACGGCCGCGGATGTGCCGCCGTCGGCCCAGAAGTCGTTCTACGAGCTGGTGCCGGACGGGGTCTGGTGGGGACTCCTGCAGGTCGGGGTGGCGGTGCTGCTGCTCGCGCTGTGGCGGGCCCGACGGCTGGGCGCTGTCGTCGTCGAGCCGCTCCCGGTCGCTGTCCGGGCAGCCGAGACCGAGGAGGGCCGGGCCCGGCTCTACCGGCGCAACCACGCTCGCGGGCAGGCATCGGAGTCGTTGCGGGCCGGCGTCCGGTCCCGCCTCGGAAACGCCCTCGGCCTGCCGCGCCGGGCCGACCCGCAGGCCCTGGTGACGGCGGCCGCCGCCCGGTCCGGCTGGAGCGGCGCCGACGTCACGGCCCTCCTGTACGGTGCCGCACCTGCCGACGACGCCGCGCTGGTGCAGCTCGCCGATCGCCTCGACGCGCTCGAGAAAGAGGTACGCCGACCGTGACCGCCCCCTTCCCCGAAGACTCTGCGCGGACTGCCGACGCCGCGGCTCGCGAGGCGCTGCGGGCTCTGCGGGTCGAGGTCGGCAAGGCCGTCGTCGGCCAGGACGCGGCCGTGACCGGCCTGGTGATCGCCCTGCTCTGCCGCGGCCACGTGCTGCTCGAGGGAGTCCCCGGGGTCGCGAAGACGCTGCTGGTGCGCACCTTTGCCGCGGCGTTGTCCCTGGACACCAAGCGGGTGCAGTTCACGCCCGACCTGATGCCGGGCGACGTGACCGGCTCGCTGGTCTACGACGCGCGCTCGTCGGAGTTCTCGTTCCGGCCCGGGCCGGTGTTCACCAACCTGCTGCTGGCCGACGAGATCAACCGCACGCCGCCCAAGACGCAGGCGGCGCTGCTGGAGTCGATGGAGGAGCGGCAGGTGTCGGTCGAGGGTGACCCGCGACCGCTGCCGGACCCGTTCGTCGTCATCGCGACCCAGAACCCGGTCGAGTACGAGGGCACCTACCCGCTCCCCGAGGCGCAGCTCGACCGGTTCCTGCTCAAGCTGACGATGCCGCTGCCGCCGCGCGAGGACGAGGTGCAGGTCCTCACCCGCCACGCCGAGGGGTTCGACCCGCGCGACCTGGCCGGTGCGGGGGTGCGCCGCGTGGCGGGCACCGCCGAGCTCGCGGCCGGGCGCGCCGCCGTACGGACCGTGAGCATCGCCCCGGAGGTGGTCGGCTACGTCGTCGACCTGGCCCGGGCCACCCGGGACTCGCCGTCGCTGCAGCTGGGGGTGTCGCCGCGCGGCGCCACCGCCCTGATGTCGGCGGCCCGGGCCTGGGCCTGGCTCAGCGGTCGCGACTACGTGACGCCGGACGACGTGAAGGCGCTGGCCCGGCCGGCCCTGCGGCACCGGGTGGCGCTGCGGCCGGAGGCCGAGCTGGAGGGCGTGACACCCGACGCCGTGCTCGAGGGCGTCCTCGGCTCCGTCCCGGTCCCCCGCTGAGGCACCGGTGAGCACGTGGCGCTGACCGGGCGGGCCGGGCTGGTGGCCCTGGTCGGAGCTGCCGTCGTCGGGCTGCTGATCCCGTCCGGGCTCGGGGTGCTGCTGGTGACCGGGCTGCTGGTCCTTCTCGTCGTCGTCGACGTCGCGCTGGCCGGGTCGGTCCGCCGGCTGCGGCTGCAGCGCGACGGCGACACCGCGGTCCGGCTGGGCGAGCCCGCCACCGTCCGGCTCACCGTGGCCAACGACTCGGGGCGCCGGGTCCGCGGCCGCCTGCGCGACGCGTGGCCGCCCAGCGCCGGCGCCACCAGCCAGCGACATCCGATCGACGTGCCCCCCGGCGAACGCCGGCGGGTCACCACCGCGATGCGACCGACCCGGCGGGGCGACCGGCTGGCCGCCCGGGTCACCGTGCGGTCGCTGGGCCCGCTCGGGCTGGCCTGCCGGCAGGGGTCGCACGAGGTGCCCTGGCGGCTGCGGGTGCTGCCGCCGTTCACCTCCCGCCGGCACCTGCCGTCGCGGCTGGCCCGGCTGCGCGAGCTGGACGGGCGGACCGCGGTGATGGTGCGCGGGCAGGGCACCGAGTTCGACTCGCTGCGGGAGTACGTCGGGGGCGACGACGTGCGCTCGATCGACTGGCGGGCCAGCGCCCGGGCGGCCGACGTGATGGTGCGCACCTGGCGGCCGGAGCGGGACCGTCGGGTGCTGCTGCTGCTCGACTGCGGTCGCACCGCCGCGGCCCGGGTCGGCGACGCGCCCCGGCTGGACGCGGCGATGGACGCGGCGCTGCTGCTCGCGGCACTGGCGGCCCGGGCCGGCGACCGGGTCGACCTGCTGGCCTACGACCGGCGGGTCCGCGCCCGGGTCGAGGGCGTCGCCGCGACCGGCCTGCTGCCCGCGCTGGTGCAGGCGATGGCACCGCTGGAAGCGGCCCTGGTCGAGCCCGACTACGCAGGGATGGTCCGCACCGTGCTGGCCGGCAGCTCCCGGCGGAGCCTGGTGGTGCTGCTCACGGCGCTGGACGCCGCACCGGTCGAGCAGGGGCTGCTGCCCGTTCTCGGCCCGCTCGTGCACCGCCACCAGGTCGTGCTCGCGTCGGTGGGCGACCCCCGGGTCGCGCAGATGGCTGCGGGCCGCGGCCACGCCGAGGCGGTCTACGAGGCTGCCGCGGCCGAGCGGGCCCGGGGCGAGCGGCGGCGGGTCGCCGCCCTGCTCGGTCGGCGCGGAGTCGAGGTGGTGGACAGCGGCCCGGAGACCCTGGCGCCCGACCTCGCCGACCGCTACCTGGCGCTCAAGGCCGCCGGCCGGCTCTGAGCGGCGCTTACGCGGCGCTCGGTGCCATGTCGGTGGCGCCGGCGCCCCGCAGGTCGCCCAGCTCGCCGGCCCGGACCGCGCGGCCGCCGAGCACGACCGCGTAGGCCAGGAAGGCCAGCCAGAGGCTCGCGCCGATGCCGACCCGGGCCCAGGTCGGCAGCCCGGAGGGCGTCACGAAGGCCTCCACCACGCCGGACACCATCAGGGTCGCCGCCAGGCCGAGGGCCAGTGCCCCCGCAGCCTGCCCCTCCTCGCGCAGCGCGTGGGCCCGGGTGCGGCCGCCGGGGTCGATCCAGGACCAGCCGAGCCGGAGCCCGGCGCCGGATGCGACGAAGACGCAGGTGAGCTCGAGCAGGCCGTGCGGCAGGATCAGGCCGAAGAAGAGGCCAAGCCGGTCGTTGGCGGCCATCAGCCCGCCGGCGACGCCGACGTTGAGCGCGTTCTGCCAGAGCAACCACACCACCGGCAGCAGGAACACGCCGAGGGCGAGGGCCAACGCCGCCACCCAGGCGTTGTTGGTGGCCACCTGGGCCGCGAACGACCCGGCCGGGGCCGAGGAGTAGTAGTCCTCGAAGTCGTGCTGCACCATCTGCCGGATCTGGTCGGGTGCCGCGATGGTCGCCTGCACGTGCGGGTCACCGGCCACCCAGACCCCGACCACCAGGCCGACCAGGACGAAGGCGACCCCGACCGCCACCCACCACCGCATGCTGCGGTAGAGCGCCGCCGGGTAGGTCACGACGAAGAACCGGGCCAGGTCCCGCCAGGCCGGTGCCGACGAGCCGGTCACCGCCGAGCGCGCGCGTGCCACCAGGGTGCTCAGCCGGGCGAGCAGCGCCGGATCGGGCGTGCTGGACCGGACCACTGACAGGTGGGTTGTCACCGTCTGGTAGAGCGCGACGAGCTCGTCGACCTCGGCGCCGTCGAGGCGGCCCCGGCCGCGGCCGGCCCGGCCCAGCAGCTGCTCCAGCCGGTCCCACTCACCGCGGTGCGCGGCGACGTAGGCGTCGATGTCCACTGCTCTGCACCCCGCCTACAGCCTTGGCCCGGTCGTCCCGGCGCAGACTAGCCTTTGCTCTCCGGGGAGCCGGCTCCCCGGCCGAACGAATGGGGGCGACGTGACCGACCTGGTCACCGGCGAGGCGGTCCAGCTCGAGATGCGGCTGGCCAAGCTGGCCAGCCGGGGTCTCGCCCTTGCGCTCGACATCCTGGTGCAGATGGGCCTGCTCGTCGTCGGGGTCGTCGTGCTCAGCGGCACCGCGCTGTTCGTCGACGACGCGCTGGCGACGGCCATCGGGCTGGTGTTCTACGTCCTGGTGATCCTCGGCTATCCGGTGGCGTTCGAGACGTTCACCCGCGGCAGGTCGCTCGGGAAGATGGCGATGGGCCTGCGCGTGGTCCGCGAGGACGGCGGCCCGGTGCGGTTCCGGCACGCCTTCGTGCGCGGGCTGCTCGGCGTGGTCGAGATCTGGCTCACCTTCGGCACCGTGGCCCTGATCGCGTCGCTCGCCTCCGCGAAGGGCCGGCGGATCGGCGACTACCTGGCCGGCACGGTCGTCGTGCACGAACGGGTCCCGGTCCGCGCGGCCCCGGTCGCCGCCATGCCGCCGCAGCTGATCGGCTGGGCTCAACAGCTCGACCTGTCCCGGGTGCCGGACGACCTGGCGCTGGCCGCCCGGCAGTTCCTGGCCCGGGCTCCCGAGCTGTCCCCGCAGGTGCGCGACGAGATGGGGACGTCGCTGGCCCGCGCACTGGGCCAGGTCACCGCGCCACCCCCGCCCCCCGGCGTACCCGCCTGGGCGTTCCTGTCGGCAGTGCTGGCCGAGCGGCGGCGCCGCGAGATGGTGCGGCTCGGCGGCCCTCCCCCGACGTACGTCGGCTGGCCCGGCCCGTCCGCGCCTCCCCCACCGCCACCGCCCCCACCGCCGACGTTCGCGCCGACGCCACCGGTGCCGACGCCTCCTGCGCCGGCGTCTCCTGCGGGCGACCAGCCGTTCGCGCCGCCGTCCTGACCGGTGCCGTAGCATCCAGCCGTCGGTCGAGCAGCGGACGACAAGGGGCAGTTGCCGGGTCGGTCGGGCTGATGGAGTGTCAGACATGAGCAGCAGCGGGCTCACGCCGCCGGAACACTTTGCCGTGCTCGCGCAGCGACTGCGTGACGGCAAGACGGCCGACGAGATCCAGCAGATCGTGGTGGAGTCAGCTGTCGACCTGATCGACGGCTGCGACCGGGCCGCCATCGGCGTCCTGGAGGGCAAGGAGTTTCGGAACGCGGCCGCCAGCGACGACGTCATGCGGTTGATCGACGAGCTGCAGAACGAGGTGGGCGAGGGTCCCTGCCTCGAGGCCAGCACCGACGACATCGCCCAGGTCGACAACGACATCACCCAGCACAGCCGGTGGCCACGGCTGGCCGCGCTGGTGGTGGAGCGCACGCCGGTGCGGGCGATGCTCGCCGTCCCGCTCGTCGACGAGGGCACCCGCAGCGGCGCCCTCAACGTCTTCGCTGACCATCCCAACGTCTTCGACGACGAGTCGCTGGCGACCGCGGCAATCCTGGCGGCGTTCGCCTCGGTGGCGCTGGCGGGCGCGCGTCAGACCCAGCGGGCCGACCAGCTCGAGGAAGGCATGGCCACCAACCGCGAGATCGGGGCCGCGGTCGGGATCCTGATGGCGACCCACAACATCAGCCAGGAGCAGGCCTTCGACCTGCTCAGCAAGGCCTCGCAGCGGCTCAACCGCAAGCTGCGCGACATCGCCACCGGCATCGTCCGCGGCGACGAGAACACCCCCGGCTGAGACCGGCCGTTCGCTTCCCCCGAAGCGGACCGGGAACCGGCGCGTGCCGCATAACGGGAACCAGTCCACTTCGGCGGACCGTCGGACATCAGTTGCGAACCCTGAAGTGGACCGGCCAGGTGGCACAAAACGCCGCGCGGAGCCACGATGGCAACCGGTCCACTTCGGCGGCACGCCAGGACGCCAGGGCACCTGGTACGACGACGGCGCCGCCCCGAGGGGACGGCGCCGCCGTGCGTGCTGGGTCGGTCTAGTAGCGGTAGTGGTCCGGCTTGTAGGGGCCGGCCACGTCGACGCCGATGTAGGCCGCCTGCTCCTTGGAGAGGGTGGTCAGCCGGACGCCGAGAGCGTCCAGGTGCAGCCGGGCGACCTTCTCGTCCAGGTGCTTGTGCAGCACGTAGACCTGCTTGTCGTACTCGTCGTTCTTGGTGAACAGCTCGATCTGCGCGATCGTCTGGTTCGCGAACGAGTTCGACATCACGAAGCTCGGGTGACCGGTGGCGTTGCCGAGGTTCAGCAGCCGGCCCTCGGACAGCACGATGATCGAGTGGCCGTCGGCGAAGACCCACTCGT
>JAVEDA010000130.1 GCA_030841195.1 Actinomycetota bacterium
GTCCACCGGCTCGACGAACACGTCGATGATGCCGCCGCAGGTCAGCCCCACGGCGAACGCGTCGTCGTCGCTGACGCCGTAGCGCTGCAGCAACGGCTCGCCGCTGGCCATCACCTCCTGCGCCAGCTCGTACACCGCTCCCTCGACGCAGCCGCCGCTGACGCTCCCCGTGGGGTCGCCGTCCGGCGCGACCACCATCGCCGCCCCCGGCTGCCGGGGTGCGCTGCGCCAGGTGCCCACCACGGTGGCCAGCGCGAACCGCTGGCCTAGGCCGTGCAGCCGGGCGACCTCGTCGACCACGTCATGCACGGCGGTTTCCTCCCCGGCTGCCCGCGAGCAGCCCGGCCAGCCGCTGCAGCGCGTCGAAGGTGTGCCCGTCCACGAAGTCGTCAACAGACGGCAGCGCCGCCAGCATCCCGGCCGTCATCGGCGCGTAGCCGGGCATCCCGCGGTGCGGGTTGACCCAGACCACGCGGTGCGCCAGGCGGCCCAGCCGGGCCATCTGGTCGCCGAGCTGGCTGGCGTCGCCGCGCTCCCAGCCGTCCGAGGCGACCACGACCACCGCACCACGGGCGACACCGCGCTGGCCCCAGCGGTCCAGGAACGCCTTGACCAGCTCGCCGAGCCGGGTGCCGCCGCTCCAGTCGGGCACCGCGGCCGACACCGCGAGCAGCGCGGTGGACGGGTCCCGGCTGCGCATCTCGCGGGTGATCCGGGTCAGCCGGGTCCCGATCGTGAACACCTCGGTGCCGGGTCGCCGGCGGGCGGCCGCGTGCGCGAACCGGAGGTACGGGTCGGCGTAGGGCTGCATCGACCCGCTCACGTCGACGAGCAGCACCAGCCGGCGGGGCCGCACCCGCCGGGCCCGGCGTTCCAGCCGCACCGGCTCGCCCCCGCGGCGGAGCATCGTGCGCACCGTGCGACCCGGGTCGACCGTCCCCCGGTACGCCGGTCGGTGCCGCCGCGACACCCGCGTCTCGCCGACCGGGTCGAGCAGTGCGATCAGCCGCCGGACCACCTCCCGCTCCGCCGGCGAGAGCCCGGCCAGGTCGCGGTGCCGCAGCACCTCGACCTCGCTCGCGGTCGCGGCCGGCAGCTCCTCCGGGTCGGCGCCCTCGCCGGCCGGGCGCTCGGTGCCGGGAACCGCCACCGGGCGCAGCACCTGCACCGGCGGCACGGTGCGCATCGGGGGCACGGTCAGCCCGCCGAAGTACGCCGTGAAGGCCCGGTCGTAGCGGTCCAGGTCGTCCGGGCCGGCGCACAGGGTGAGCCGGCCGGCCCAGTAGACGTCGTCGCGCCGGCACACGTCGAGGTGGCCCACCGCGGTGACCGTCTGGTGCACCCGGTCCGGCGAGGCGGGCACGCCGGCGGCGCGCAGCACCCGGGCGAAGCCGACCAGGGTCCGGGTCAGCTCGTCGGCGGCACCGGCACCCGGCGTACCGACTGCTGTCGTCACCCGGCTGCCGCCCACTCGGCCAGCCGCTCGGCCACCCGGTCCTGGTCCTCGCGGTACTTCACGAACGCGCCCAGGCTGGCGGCGGCCCGGTCCAGCTCGGCCGGGCCGAGCGACCGTGCACCCAGTGCGAGCAGCGCCTCCGTCCAGTCCAGCGACTCGGCCACACCCGGCGGCTTGAGCAGGTCCTCGCCGCGGGCCAGCGCCGCGATCCGCGCCACCGAGGTGGCGAGCCCGACGGTGGCCTCCGGTAGCCGGCGCCGGATGATCGCCACCTCGCGCTCGACGTCGGGGTGCGGCAGCCAGTGGTAGAGACAGCGGCGCTTCAGGGCGTCGTGCACCTCGCGGGTGCGATTGCTCGTCACCACGACGACCGGGGGGACCTCGGCCCGGATGGTGCCGAGCTCTGGCACCGAGATGGTCCAGTCGCTGAGCACCTCGAGCAGGAACGCCTCGAACTCGTCGTCCGCGCGGTCGACCTCGTCCACGAGCAGCACGGCCCGCCGCCCGCCGCTGCCTGCCTCGAGCGCCTGCAGCAGCGGCCGCGCGACCAGGAACCGCCGGTCGTAGATCTCCTGCTCCAGCCGGTCGGGGTCGACCGTCCCGGCTGCTTCGGCGGCCCGCAGGTGCAGCAGCTGCCGGGGGAAGTCCCAGTCGTAGAGCGCCTGCGCGGCGTCGAGCCCCTCGTAGCACTGCAGCCGGATCAGCGGGGTGTCGAGCATCCCGGCCAGGGCGGTGGCCAGCGCGGTCTTGCCCACGCCGGCGTCGCCCTCGCAGAACAACGGCCGCTGCATCCGCAGCGCGAGGAACGCGGCCGTAGCGAGCCCGGTATCGGCCAGGTAGTCCTGCTGCTCGAGCATAGCCGCGAGCTCATCCGGTGAGTCCGGCGAGGTCGGCGACGCGGGAGTGACGGTCACAACCGCACCTTACGGCGACCGGTCCGGCAGTGTCGGCGCGCGCGGCGTCTGTGGCACGCTGCCGGGCATGACCGACCCCGCAGACCGGCTGCGCCCGGCAGACCAGCGCGCCTTGGCCGTCCGGCTGTTCAACCGCACCTGGGAACTGCTCGAGACCACCCGCGACGCTGCCGGCGACCGCGAGCTGCTCGCCACGGCGCTGGCGTCCCGCCTGCACTGGCAGGACGTCGGGACCGACGAGAACCTGGCGGCCGGCGACTGGCTGGTGGCGCACGTCGCCAGCCACCTCGGCTACGCCGACCTGGCCCTGGACTTCGCGGCCGCCGCCCACGAGCGGGCCAGCACGGCCGACCCACCTGTCGAGCTGTGGCTCGTCGCCTCCACCCAGGAGGGCATGGCGCGCGCTCACGCGGTCGCCGGGCACGACCAGGAGCGGGACCAGTGGGCGGCCGACGCCC
>JAVEDA010000136.1 GCA_030841195.1 Actinomycetota bacterium
ACCTCGAAGGTGCCGGTCGGCGGCGGCGTCATCCTCGACCAGCAGAAGATCGTCGTGACGCAGCCCGCGGCGGGCACCTTCAAGGCGTTCAGCGCGGTGTGCACCCACCAGGCCTGCACGGTGGGCAGCGTCAAGGACAACGTGATCAGCTGCCCGTGCCACGGCTCCGCGTACAGCGCGACCGACGGCTCGGTCAAGAACGGGCCGGCCACCCGCGCGCTCAAGGCCATTCCCATCACCGTCGACGGCGGGCAGGTCGTCGAGAGCTGAGACGCCGCCGCCGCGGCCAGCGCGACCTGCCCGGCGGACGTAGGGTTGTCGAGTGGCTGATCCGGCGTCGTACCGTCCCGCGCCGGGGTCGATCCCGGAGTCGCCGGGGGTCTACCGGTTCCGCGACGCGCAGGGCCGGGTCATCTACGTCGGCAAGGCGAGCAGCCTCCGGCCGCGACTCTCGTCGTACTTCCAGGACCTGTCGAACCTGCACCCGCGCACCCAGACCATGGTGACCTCCGCGGCCGCCGTGGAGTGGACGGTGGTCAGCACCGAGGTCGAGGCCCTGCAGCTGGAGTACAGCTGGATCAAGGAGTTCGACCCGCGGTTCAACGTCAAGTACCGCGACGACAAGAGCTATCCCAGCCTGGCCGTGACGCTGAACGAGGAGTTCCCGCGGCTTCAGGTCATGCGCGGCCCCAAGAAGAAGGGCGTCCGTTACTTCGGCCCCTATTCGCACGCCTGGGCCATCCGCGAGACGCTCGACCTCCTGCTGCGCGTCTTCCCGGCCCGGACCTGCTCGGCGGGGGTGTTCAAGCGCGCCGGTCAGGTCGGCCGGCCGTGCCTGCTCGGCTACATCGGCAAGTGCTCGGCGCCATGTGTCGGTCGGGTCAGTGCCGACGAGCACCGGCAGATCGTCGAGGACTTCTGCGACTTCATGGCCGGCCAGACGACGACGTATCTGCGCCGGCTGGAGAAGGACATGCAGGTCGCGGCGGCCAACCAGGAGTACGAGCGGGCCGCCCGGCTGCGCGACGACATCAAGGCCCTCGAGCGGGCGATGGAGAAGCAGTCGGTGGTGCTGGGCGACGGCACCGACGCCGACGTCGTGGCCTTCGCCGAGGACCCGCTCGAGGCGGCCGTGCAGGTCTTCTACGTGCGCGGTGGCCGGATCCGCGGGCAGCGCGGCTGGGTGGTCGACAAGGTCGAGGACCTCACGACCGGTGACCTGGTGGAGCACTTCATCCAGCAGGTCTACGGCGGGTCCGCCGCCGAGCCGGGCGACCCGGGTTGGGGCGACAGCGTGCCGCGCGAGGTCCTGGTGCCGGCGATGCCGCCGGACGCCGACGCCGTGCAGGAGTGGCTCACGTCTTTGCGCGGGAGCCACGTCGACCTCCGGGTCCCGCAGCGCGGGGACAAGCGGTCGCTGATGGAGACCGTCGCCCGCAACGCCGGCCAGGCGCTGGCGCTTCACAAGACCCGGCGTGGCAGCGACCTGACCAGCCGCAGCGTCGCGCTGCAGGAGCTGCAGGAGGCGCTCGGGCTGGACGAGGCGCCGTTGCGGATCGAGTGCTACGACGTCTCGCACCTGCAGGAGAGCGACGTGGTGGCGTCGATGGTGGTGTTCGAGGACGGTCTGGCGCGCAAGAGCGAGTACCGCCGCTTCGTCATCAAGGGTCGGGCGGGGCAGGCGGGCTCCGGCGGCGACGTGGCCTCCATCCACGAGGTGATCAGCCGTCGGTTCCGTCGGTACGTCGAGGAGCGGGCCGAGACCGGAGAGGTCGAGGGCGCGACGGGTTACCCGGATGAGGCGGGCACGGAGGTGCCGGCGGGGATCGACCCGGACACCGGTCGGCCGAAGCGGTTCGCCTACCCCCCGAACCTGGTCGTGGTCGACGGCGGCGCCCCGCAGGTTGCCGCTGCCCAACGGGCACTGGACGAGCTCGGGGTCGACGACGTCGCCCTCTGCGGACTGGCCAAGCGGCTCGAGGAGGTCTGGCTGCCCGGCAACGAGCACCCGGTCGTGCTGCCGCGGACCAGCGAGGGCCTGTACCTGCTGCAACGGGTGCGCGACGAGGCCCACCGGTTCGCCATCACCTTGCACCGCAGCCGCCGGTCCAAGGGGATGACCGCCAGCGCACTCGACGGCGTACCAGGGCTGGGGGAGACCCGACGTACGGCGCTGCTCAAGCACTTCGGCTCGCTGAAACGACTGACGGCGGCCACCGTCGACGAGCTGGTGCAGGTCCCGGGGATCGGCCGGACCACGGCGGAGGCGATTGCCGCGGCACTGGCCGACCGCCGACCGGGTCCTGCGGTCAACACGGCCACCGGTGAGATCCTGGACGACGTGGAGCCCGTCGAGGAGGTCACGTGACCGAGTCGCCCGCTGACCCCGTCGCGCTCGACGCCAGGGACGGCGCGGCCGAGGGCGCCCACCTGCCCGACCTGGCGATCATCACCGGCATGTCCGGCGCCGGGCGCAGCACGACGGCCAACGTGCTGGAGGACCTGGGCTGGTTCGTGGTCGACAACCTGCCGCCGGCCCTGCTGCCGACCCTCGCCGAGCTGGGCGGGCGCTCGCGGGGGGACGTCGCCCGGATGGCCGCGGTGGTCGACGTCCGCAGCCGGGCCTTCTTCGCCGACCTGACGGCTGCGCTCGCGCAGCTCGCCGCCGACGGCAGCGACCCGCGGATCATCTTCCTGGAGGCGTCCGACGACTCGCTGGTCCGCCGGCACGAGGCCGTGCGACGGCCGCACCCGCTGCAGGGCGACGGTCGCCTGGTCGACGGCATCGCCCGCGAGCGCGAGATGCTGCGCGACCTGCGCGCCGAGGCGGACATCGTCCTGGACACGACCGACCTCAACGTGCACGAGCTCGGCGCCAAGGTGCTCGCCGCGTTCGACCAGGACGAGCCCGGGCTGCATGCGACGGTCATGTCGTTCGGCTTCAAGTACGGCCTGCCGGTGGACGCCGACCTGGTCGTCGACTGCCGGTTCCTGCCGAACCCGCACTGGGTGCCTGAGCTGCGGCCGCTGAACGGCACGGACGAGCCGGTGCGCGCCTACGTGATGGCGCAGCAGGGCGCGGACGAGTTCCTGGACACCTACGAGCGACTGCTCACCATCATCGGCGACGGCTACCAGCGCGAGGGGAAGCGGTACGCCACCATCGCGGTGGGCTGCACGGGTGGGAAGCACCGCTCGGTTGCCATCACCGAGGAGCTCGCGCGCCGACTTGCGGGCCACGGGGTCGAAGCGTCCGTGGTCCACCGCGACCTGGGTCGCGAGTGACCGGGCTCGAGGGCGCCCCCGCCGTCGTCGCACTGGGTGGAGGTCACGGGCTGGCGGCAGCGTTGCAGGCACTCCGCCGGATCACCGACCGGCCGACCGCGGTCGTCACCGTCGCCGACGACGGGGGCTCCAGCGGTCGGCTCCGGCGTGAGCTGGGAGTGCTGCCGCCGGGGGATCTGCGGATGGCGCTCGCCGCCCTCTGCGGCGACGACGAGTGGGGTCGCACCTGGAGCGAGGTCGTGCAGCACCGGTTCCGCAGCGAGGGCGAGCTGCACGAGCACTCGCTCGGCAACCTGCTGATCGTCGCGCTCTGGGAGCTCCTCGACGACTCGGTGAGCGGCTTGGACTGGGTGGCCCGGCTGCTCGGGGTGCAAGGCCGGGTGCTCCCGATGTCGGTGGTGCCGCTGGACATCGAGGCCGAGGTGACGTTCCCGGGAGTCGGTCCGGGGGCCCCGGACGAGCTGGCGCTGGTGCGCGGGCAGGTTGCGGTCGCCACGACGGCCGGTCGGGTGCGCGGCGTCCGGCTGCTGCCCGAGAACCCGCCGGCCTGCCCGCAGGCCGTAGAGGCAGTGCTCGCCGCCGACTGGGTCGTCCTCGGTCCCGGCTCGTGGTTCACCAGCGTCCTGCCGCACCTGCTCGTGCCCGAGCTGGCGGCGGCCCTGCGGACGACGCCGGCCCGCAAGCTGCTGGTGCTCAACCTGAGGGCGCAGCCCGGCGAGACCGACGGGTTCACGCCGGCCGAGCACCTCGAGGTGCTCGCCCGGCACGCACCGGACCTGGAGCTCGACGTCGTGCTGGCGGACTCCGCGGGAGTCGCCGACCGTGCGGCGCTCGAGGCCGCGGCAGCCGTCCTCGGCGCGGAGGTCGAGCTGGCCGCACTGGCCCGCGACGACCACCCCGACCAGCACGACCCGGACCGTCTGGCGGCCGCCCTGCGTCGCCTCTTCGCACCTG
>JAVEDA010000165.1 GCA_030841195.1 Actinomycetota bacterium
TCGCGGCATCGGCCTCATGCGGGTCGAGCGGGACGTGGTCGACCGCGCGCTCGCTGCGGGCTGCCGCCCGTGCGACCGTACCGGCGCGTTGGCGGCGCTGCGGTCCGCGGCCGCAGTGGCGCGCTAGCCCTCCGCGGCGATAGCGGCGTAGCCCGGCTTGATGACGTCGTCGATCAGCGCGAGCCGCTCGTCGAACGGGATGAACGCCGACTTCATCGCGTTGACGGTGAACCACCGGAAGTCGTCCAGGTCGTAGCCGAAGGCCTCGTGCAGCTGGACGAACTCCCGGGTCATCGAGGTCCCGCTCATCAGCCGGTTGTCGGTGTTGACGGTCACCCGGAAGTGCAGCCGGCGCAGCAGCCCGATCGGGTGCTCCTCGATGGATGTGGCGGCGCCGGTCATCACGTTGGACGTCGGCGCCATCTCGAGGGGGATCCGCTTGTCCCGGACGTAGGCCGCCAGCCGGCCCAGGGTCGCTTCCCCGTCCGCGCCCACCGTGATGTCGTCGATGATGCGTACGCCGTGACCCAGCCGGTCGGCCCCGCACCACTGGATGGCCTGCCAGATCGACGGGAGGCCGAAGCCCTCGCCCGCGTGGATCGTGAAGTGGGCGTTCTCCCGCTGGAGGTACTCGAACGCGTCCAGGTGCCGGGTGGGCGGGTGGCCGGCCTCGGCGCCGGCGATGTCGAAGCCGACGACCCCGTCGTCGCGGTAGCGCACGGCGAGCTCGGCGATCTCCATCGACCGGGCGGCGTGGCGCATGGCCGTCAGCAGCGCCCCGACCCTGATCGGCGTACCGGCCGCCGCGGCCCGCTTCTCCCCCTCGCGGAAGCCCTCGTTGACGGCCTCGACCACCGCGGGCAGCGTCAGGCCGCTCTCGACGTGCAGCTCGGGGGCGTAGCGGACCTCGGCGTAGACCACGCCATCAGCGGCGAGGTCCTCAGCGCACTCGGCGGCCACCCGGGCCAGGGCTGCCGGCGTCTGCATCACCCCGACGGTGTGGGCGAAAGTCTCCAGGTAGCGCTCCAGCGAGCCGGAGTTCGCGGCGTCGAAGAACCAATGCGAGAGGCCCTCCACGTCCGTGGTGGGCAGGCCGTCGTAACCGTGCTCCAGGGCCAGCTCCACGACCGTCTGGGGCCTTACGCCGCCGTCCAGG
The DNA here is from genome assembly GCA_030841195.1 of Actinomycetota bacterium. Taxonomy (GTDB): domain Bacteria; phylum Actinomycetota; class Actinomycetes; order JACCUZ01; family JACCUZ01; genus JAVEDA01. Next base: position 1,157 of record JAVEDA010000165.1, read on the forward strand.
TGGTCGTGGAGGAGGGCTTTCGGGGCCCGGCGGAGCTGCTCCGGAGTCAAAGAGTTGGTCACGGGAGGACGCTACCGTCTGAAAGACTCTCAACTTCGGGGCCATTCAGCACGATGAAGGGGATATGACGGTGGGCGCACGCGAGGACGTCCGGATCATCCGGCCTGCCGCGATCCTGGACGAGCGGGCTGCCGCTCAGGTGCTTCAGCAGCTGCGGCGGCTCGACGTGTCGGCCGGCGGTGTCTGGAACGCCACCTCCTCCCTCTGGCAGCGCTACGACTCCCCCTGGGACGGCGTGGGCGGCACCCGCGGCGAGGCCAAGCTGCTCGGCTCGATCGCCGTGATGTACGACAGCCCCCACCGGCACGAGATCACGATCTACAAGGTCACGGTCAGCGAGAACGGCCTGGACCAGGGCTGGACGGTCGAGAGCCTGTGCGACGACGCCCTGATCTGGGCCGGGCTGACGATAGCCACCTGCCCCCGGGCCGAGCTCACCTCGCCGCCGCTGTCCGACCCGTTCAAGCTCAAGGACGAGCCCCGCTCCAAGTAGCGGCGGTCAGGCGTCCGGGTCGCGGTGGGCCAGGTCGGGGTCGAACGCCGGCAGGCACACCGCGACGTACTCCGCCCCCTCGGCACCGACCAGGTAGCGCACCCGCTCGCCCGCCCGGGTGATCACGGCCTGCCCGGTCGTCACCTCCAGCCGTCCCCCGTCGTGCTCGACGACGACCGACCCCCGCAGCACGAGCGTCACCTCGTCGAAGTCAGGCGTCTGCGCCGGCTCGGACCAGTCCGGCGGCGCGGTCATGTGGGCGACCGACACGGTGCTGGTCTGCGACGTCACCCGACCGACGTACTCGTCGATGAGCTTCCCGCCGGGCACGGGGATGCGGGTGGGGCTCTCGATCAGCTGGGGCACGTAGGTTCTCCGCTCGGGGTCAGCCGACCCGGTCCAGGACCAGGGCGGGCAGGTCGGGCCGCGAGCCGTGCGGGGCGATGATCACGGCACCCGCGAGCACCTCCTCGGCCCGGGCGAACCGGTCCGGCTCGTCGGTGTGCAGGGTGAACAGGGGCTCGCCGCCGCGCACCTCGGCGCCGGGCTTGGCATGCATCTCGACACCGGCACCGGCCTGCACCGGGTCCTCCTTGCGGGCCCGGCCGGCGCCCAGCCGCCAGGCGGCCACCCCGACCGCGTAGGCGTCCAGCCCGACCAGCACGCCGTCGGCCGGAGCGGCGACGACCTGGGTCTCGCGGGCGGTGGGCAGCGGCGCGTCGGGGTCGCCGCCCTGCGCGCGGACCATCCGCTTCCACACGTCCATCGCCGTGCCGTCGGCGAGCCGGTCGGCGGGGTCGACGCCGTCCAGCCCGGCCGCCGCAAGCATCTCCCTGGCCAACGTGACGGTGAGCTCGACGACGTCGGGCGGACCGCCGCCGGCCAGCACCTCGACCGACTCGCGGACCTCGAGAGCGTTGCCCGCCGTGAGTCCCAGTGGCGTGTCCATGTCGGTGAGCAGGGCCACGGTGCGTACGCCGTGATCGGTGCCCAGCGCGACCATCGTCGCCGCCAGCTCGCGGGCCGAGCTGACGTCCTTCATGAACGCCCCGGAGCCGACCTTGACGTCGAGCACCAGCGCGCCGGTGCCCTCGGCGATCTTCTTGCTCATGATCGAGCTGGCGATCAGGGGGATGGCCTCGACGGTGCCGGTCACGTCTCGCAGCGCATAGAGCTTCTTGTCGGCCGGGGCCAGGTCGTCACCGGCCGCGCAAATGACGGCACCGACGGAGCCGAGCTGGGCCAGCATCTCCTCGCGCGACACCGACGCGCGCCAGCCCGGGATGGACTCGAGCTTGTCCAGGGTGCCTCCGGTGTGGCCCAGGCCGCGGGCGGACAGCTGCGGCACCGCGGCACCGCAGGCCGCCACCAGCGGTGCGAGCGGCAGGGTGATCTTGTCGCCCACGCCGCCGTTGGAGTGCTTGTCGGTGGTGGGGCGGCCGCCGAGCGCCTCGGCCGGGAACGACATCCGCACCCCGGAGGCGATCATCGCGTCGGTCCAGCGGGAGATCTCGCGTCGGTCCATGCCGTTGAGCAGCACGGCCATCGCCAGCGCCGACATCTGCTCGTCGGCGACCTCACCGCGGGTGTACGCGGCGATCACCCAGTCGATCTGCCCGTCCGACAGCGCCTTGCGGTCCCGCTTGGTCGTGATGACCTCGACCGCGTCGAAGCCGGTCATGCACGCGAGACGAGGTCGTCGGGGCCGAACGCGTCGGGCAGCACCTCGGTCATCGGCTTGATGCCGCTGACGGTCTCGACCAGCAGGCCGGGACCGCCGTTCTCCCAGAGCAGCTGCCGGCAGCGGCCGCACGCCATCAGGGTGTTGCCGTGCTGGTCCACGCAGACCACGGCCACCAGCCGGCCGCCGCCGCCGGCGTGCAGTGCGGACACCATGCCGCACTCGGCGCACAGCGCCACGCCGTACGCCGCGTTCTCGACGTTGCAACCCACCACCACCCGACCGTCGTCGACCAACCCAGCGGCTCCGACCTTGAAATTCGAGTACGGCGCGTAGGCCCGGCTCATGACCTCGGTGGCCGCCGCGCGAAGCCCGGCCCAGTCGGCCTCGGTGACCTCAGCCACCCTGGCCCCTGCGGTAGGGCAACCCGTCGGCCGCCGGCATCCGGAGCCGTTGCGAGGCCAGGGCCAACACCAGCAGCGTCGCGACGTAGGGAGTCATCGTGGTGAAGTCGTCGGGCACCACGTCGGTCTGGATGTACACGGCCAGCGCAGCGGCGCCGACCACGACGCTGACCCCGGCGGCGATGCGGTGCCGCCGGACGGCCAGCGCGACGGCTCCGGCGACGAGCAGCACACCGAGGAGGAGCAGCAGCGCGTGCACCGACTCGCCACCCCGGCGCAGCTGCAGCGAGTCGGTGTAGCCGAACAGTCCGGCCCCGGCCGCCAGGCCGCCCGGTCGCCAGTTGCCGAAGATCATGGCCGCCAGCCCGATGTAGCCGCGACCACCGGTCTGCCCTTCTCGGTAGCCGTTGCCCGCCACGATGGCGAGGAACGCCCCGCCGAGCCCGGCGAAGGCGCCGGAGGCGACGACGGCGACGTACTTCATCAGGTAGACGTTCACGCCCAGCGACTCTGCGGCCACCGGGCTCTCGCCGCAGGACCGCAGCCGGAGCCCGAACGCCGTCCGCCAGAGCACGAAGTAGGTGAGCACCACGAGCAGCACCGCGAGGACGGTCAGAAGAGAGACGCCCGTGAACAGGCCGCGCACGATGCCCGCCAGGTCGGACACCAGGAACCAGTGGTGCTTCTCCAGGGTGAGCAGGGGGTCGCGCAAGCCCGGCAGGGAGACGGTGGCGACGTCGTCGAGCGGTGGGGACTGGGACTCGCCCGCACCCTTCACCCCCTCGAAGGCGATCACCGAGAGGAACTGGGTGACGCCGAGGCCCAGGATGTTGACCGCCACACCGGAGACGATGTGGTCGACCCCGAAGGTCACCGTGGCGACCGCGTGCAGCAGCCCGCCGGCCGCACCGAAGAGGCAGCCGACGAGCACGCCGGTCCAGGGACCCCACTGGTAGCCGGCCCAGCCGGCGCCCCACGTCCCCATGATCATCATGCCCTCGAGGCCGATGTTCACGACGCCGGAGCGCTCGGACCAGAGACCGCCGAGCCCCGCCATGCCGATCGGCACGGCCAGCGCGAGGGCGGCACCGGCCGTGCCGCTGGAGGTGAGGTCGTCCGCGCCCGTGATCACCCGGGTGATGCTGAGCAGGAGGACGAGGCCGGCGATCGAGACCAGCGCCAGTGGCACGCCGGACGTCGGCAGCCGACCGCGCAGGCCCGACGGGGCGGAGCCGGGCGGGACCGGCGCAACCGTGCTGGTGCTCATGCCGCCACCCCCGCTGGGGTCGGTGGATGCTCGTCGGCGAGCTGGCTGCTCACCCGTCGTTGCTCGGCCGCCACCCCGTAGCGGCGGACCAGCTCGTAGACGATGACCACGGACAGCACGATCGTGCCCTGCATGATCAGGACGATCTCCTTGGAGATGCCGTTGAAGTCCAGGATGATCGACGACGAGTCGAGGAACGAGAAGAGCAGGGCGGCCAGCGCCATACCGATCGCGTTGTTGCGTCCGAGCAGGGCGATGGCGATGCCGGTGAAGCCGAGGCCGGTCGGGAAGTCGAGGCTGTAGCTGCGGGTGCTGCCGCCGAGCAGCTGAGGCATGCCGACCAGGCCTGCGACCGCGCCGGAGATCAGCAGTGAGTAGACGACCATCCGTTTCACGTTGACCCCGCTGGCGATCGCGGCCGACTGCGAGCGGCCGGTGGCGCGCAGGTCGAAGCCGAACCGGGTGCGACCGAGGACAACCGTGTAGACGATGCCCGCGATCACTGCGACGACGATGAAGCCGAACACCTTCACGTTGCTGCCGGGCACCAGGTCGATCCCGGGGAATGCGCCCGACTCATCAATCGGCTTGGTGCCGATGTTGTTGCTGCCCGCCACGTCGAACTTGACCTGGCGCAGCCAGTAGGCGATCAGCGTGGTGGCGATCGCGTTCAGCATGATCGTCGAGATCACCTCGCTGACACCACGGGTCGCCTTGAGCACCGCGGCGATGCCTGCCCACATGGCCCCGACGAGCATCGCGGTCACGACGATGATCAGGATGTGCAGCGGCTTGGGCAGCGAGAACGAGCTGCCGACGACCGCGGCGATGAAGGCGGCCAGCCGGTACTGGCCGTCGACGCCGATGTTGAACAGGTTCATCCGGAAGCCGATGGCCACCGCGAGGGCGGACAGGTAGTAGACCGTGCCCTGGTTGAGGGTGAGCGCCAGCACGCTGGGCTTGGTGCCGTAGTCCCACACCGCCTGCGCGGTGCTCCAGACGGGGTCACCGGTGGAGACGAGCACCAGGGCGGTGACGATGAGCGAGAAGACGATCGCCAGCAGCGGCGCGACGACGGCCAGCGCTATCCGGCGGAGGTCGAACCTCATGAGCTGGCACCCCCGGCCCCGGTCATGGCCGACCCGAGGGCCTCCGGAGTGACGTCTGACGGATCCACGTCGGCCACGAAACGCCCTCGCAGGATCACCTTGATGGAGTCGGACAGGCCGATCAGCTCGTCCAGGTCGGCCGAGATCAGCAGCACGCCCAGCCCGAGCCGGCGGGCCGCCCGGATGTGGTCCCAGATGGCGGCCTGGGCGCCGACGTCGACACCGCGGGTCGGATGTGAGGCGATCAGCACCTTCGGCTCACCGCTCATCTCACGGCCGACGATCAGCTTCTGCTGATTGCCGCCGGACAGCGACGACGCAAGCACGTCGATGCCCGGCGTCCGCACGTCGTACTGGTCGACGATCCGCTGGGTGTCCTTGCGGGCACCCGCGCGGTCGATCCACGGGCCCTTGACGTTGGGCGCCTCGGTCTGGTGCCCGAGGATCCGGTTCTCCCACAGCGGCGAGTCGAGCAGCAGACCGTGCCGGTGCCGGTCCTCAGGGATGTAGCCGATGCCGTGCTCCCGGCGGCGTCTGGTGGGCCAGGTCGAGAGGTCCTCGCCGAGCAGGTCGATGGTGCCCGCAGCCAGCGGACGCATCCCCATGATCGCCTCGACCAGTTCGGCCTGCCCGTTGCCCTCGACGCCCGCGATGCCGACGATCTCACCGCGCCGGATCTGCAGGTCGATGTCCTGCAGCAGCGCCCGGCCGTCGACGGACCGTACGGTGAGCCCGGCGACCGCCAGCTCCACGGTG
>JAVEDA010000017.1 GCA_030841195.1 Actinomycetota bacterium
CTTGACTCCTGAGCAGAGGGCGGCGGCCCTCGAGAAGGCTGCGATCGCGAGACGGGAACGTGCTGCGGTGAAGAACCGGTTGAAGCACTCCGGCGCCTCGCTGATCGAGGTGCTCAAGGAGGGCAGCCGCGAGGGCGGCAACGACATCGTCGGGAAGATGAAGGTGTCGTCGGTGCTGGAGTCGCTGCCTGGCGTGGGCAAGGTGCGGGCCCGCCGGATCATGGAGGAGATCGGCATCTCCGAGAGTCGCCGGGTCCGGGGCCTCGGTGCCCAGCAGCTGGCGGCGCTCGAGCGGGAGTTCGGCGGCAGCGCCTGATGGGAGACGCCCCGACGGCCGCGTTGGTTGTGCTGTCGGGTCCCTCCGGGGTCGGCAAGAGCACCGTCGTCAAGGCGCTGCGGGCCGAGCACCCCGAGGTGTGGCTGTCCGTCTCGGCCACCACCCGGTTCCCTCGGCCGGGGGAGACCCACGGCGTCCACTACCGGTTCGTGAGCCGCGAGGAGTTCGCCGAGCTGGTCGAGAGCGGCGGCCTGCTCGAGTGGGCGGAGTTCGCCGGGAACCTCTACGGCACCCCGCGGCAGCCGGTGCTCGACAACCTGGCCGCCGGCCGCCCCGTGGTGCTCGAGATCGACCTGCAGGGCGCCCGCCAGGTCCGGGCGCTGATGCCCGCGGCCAAGCTGGTGTTCCTGGCGCCGCCGTCCTGGGACGAGCTGGTCCGCCGGCTCACCGGCCGCGGGACCGAGGACGCCGCGGTCGTGGAGCGGCGGCTCGCCGTGGCCCGCGACGAGATGGCCGCCGAGCCCGAGTTCGACGTCACCCTGGTGAACACGAGCGTCCCGGAGGTCGTCGGCCAACTGGTAGCCTTGGCCGTTGCGCCCGCGGCTGACCTGACTGGTCGGTCCGAGGACGCCTCCTGACGCTCAACCGGAAGGTCACCCGTGTCCGGCATTGCCGCCGCGCCTGAGGGCATCACCAACCCCCCGATCGACGACCTGCTCGCCGCGACCGACTCGAAGTACAGCCTGGTCATCTACGCCGCGAAGCGGGCCCGTCAGATCAACGCCTACTACTCCCAGCTGGGCGAGGGGCTGCTCGAGTACGTCGGCCCGCTCGTCGAGACCCACGTCCACGAGAAGCCGCTCTCGATCGCCATGCGCGAGATCAGCTCGGGCATGCTCACCGCCGAGAAGATCGACCAGGCCTGACCGCCGTGACCGCTGAGTCCACCCGTCCGCGGGTGGTGCTCGGTGTCGGCGGCGGCATCGCGGCCTACAAGGTCGCCGAGCTGCTCCGGCTGCTGACCGAGAGCGGCCACGACGTGCGAGTCGTCCCCACCCGAGCTGCCCTGGAGTTCGTCGGCGCCCCGACCTGGGCCGCGCTGTCCGGCCACCCGGTCGCCACCGACGTCTGGGCCGACGTGCACGAGGTCCCGCACGTCCGGATCGGCCAGGGGGCCGACCTGGTCCTCGTCGCCCCCGCCACCGCCGACCTGCTGGCCAGGGCCGCGCACGGGCTGGCCGACGACCTGCTGACCACGACCCTGCTGACGGCTCGCTGCCCGGTGGTGATGGCACCTGCCATGCACACCGAGATGTGGCTGCACCCCGCGACCGTCGCGAACGTGGCCACCCTGCGCGAGCGCGGCGTCGAGGTCCTCGAGCCCGCCAGCGGCCGGCTGACCGGGGCCGACACCGGTCCCGGCCGGCTGCCAGAGCCGGCCGGGATCTTCGCGGCTGCGCGGCGCGCCCTGGCCGGGCGGACGGCGGCCCGCGACCTGGCCGGGCGGCATGTCGTCGTGTCGGCCGGCGGCACCCGCGAGCACCTGGACCCGGTGCGCTTCCTCGGCAACCGCTCGTCCGGCCGCCAGGGCTGGGCGCTGGCGAGCACCGCTGCAGCGCGGGGAGCCCGGGTCACCCTGGTCGCCGCCAACGTCGCGCTGCCCGAGCCCTCGGGGGTCACGGTGGTGCCGGTGGTGTCGGCCGAGGAGCTGCGGGGCGCGGTGCTGGCCGCCGCGGCCGATGCCGACGCCGTCGTGATGGCGGCCGCGGTGGCCGACTTCCGGCCCCGCGACACCCAGGACACCAAGATCAAGAAGGGCGCCGGCGAGCCCGACTCGGTGGCCCTGGTGCGCACCGCCGACGTGCTCGCCGAGGTCGCCCGGGCGCCCCGGGTCCGGCCGGGACTGGTCGTCGTCGGCTTCGCTGCCGAGACCGGTGACGCCGAGGGCGACGCGCTGGCACACGGCCGGGCGAAGCTGGCCACCAAGGGCGCCGACCTGCTCGTCGTCAACGAGGTCGGCGGCCGCGGGCACCCCACCGGGTTCGAGGGCGCCCAGAACGCCGCCGTGGTCCTGGGCGCCGACGGCTCGCGCACCGACGTACCCCTCGGACCGAAGGAGGCCCTGGCCGACACGGTCTGGGACCTGGTCCGGGCGCGCTGGACCGATCCCAAAGACCGTTAGACTTTCCCGACCCACGCTGCCGCACCCCGCTAGGAGCCCCGTGTCCCGCCGCCTGTTCACCTCGGAGTCCGTCACCGAGGGCCACCCGGACAAGATCGCCGACCAGATCAGCGACTCGATCCTCGATGCCCTGCTCAAGGAGGACCCGCGCAGCCGCGTCGCGGTCGAGACCCTGATCACGACGGGCCTCGTGCACGTCGCCGGCGAGGTCACCACCAAGGGGTACGCCGACATCCCGGGCATCGTGCGCAAGCGGATCCTGGAGATCGGCTACGACTCGTCGGCCAAGGGCTTCGACGGGCACTCCTGCGGCGTGTCGATCTCGATCGGCTCGCAGTCGCCGGACATCGCCCAGGGCGTCGACGACGCCTTTGAACATCGAAAGGGCGAGGGCGACCATCACATTTCAGATGACCCGCTGGACCGCCAGGGCGCCGGCGACCAGGGCCTGATGTTCGGCTACGCCTGCGACGACACCCCCGAGCTGATGCCGCTGCCGGTCTGGCTCGCGCACCGGCTGGCCCAGCAGCTCACCGCGGTCCGCAAGGACGGCGCGGTGCCCTACCTCCGGCCGGACGGCAAGACCCAGGTCACCATCGAGTACGACGG
>JAVEDA010000018.1 GCA_030841195.1 Actinomycetota bacterium
GCCGCCGCCGGTCAGCGAGTCGTCGCCGGTTCCGCCCCACTCGACGTCGTCGCCGATCCCGCCGGACACGACGTCGCTGCCGCTGCCGCCGGCCAACCGGTCATCGCCGCCGCCGCCGGACAGGTGGTCGTTGTTCTCGTTGCCCTGCTCCACGTCGATGCCGTCGCCGCCGGTCAGGTTGTCCTCACCGAAGCCGCCGAGCAGCGTGTCGTTGCCGATGCTGCCGTCCTCGCGGTCGTTGCCCGAGCCGCCGGAGACCAGGTCGGACCCGTAGCCACCGGCCAGGAAGTCGTTGCCGGGTCCGCCGAAGATCCGGTCGTTCCCGTACTGGCCGAAGATGACGTCGGCGCCGCCCGAGCCGCAGACGATGTCGTTCCCGCCACGGGCGTAGACGACGTGACCGCCAGCCCTGACCACGATCACGTCGGCGTGGTCGGTGCCGTAAACCGTGTGCGGACTGGACGAGGAGACGACCTTCGTTGCGGCGTGGCCCGCACAGGTCAGCGTCGAGGCGCTCGCGGGAAGCGAGTGGGTGGCCAAGAAGGCCAGCGGGGTCGCGAGCACGAGGCCGAGCAGACGGGTGGTGGACCGGGACATGTGTCTTCTCCTGGGAATGGGCGTTCGACTCCGCCGTGCTGAGTCGCTCCCGCTCTCTATCGTCCGCGGCTGAACACGGTCTTTACCTGGCGGCGTAGGCCGAGCGGGCGACATTGACCCCGCTCGCCCAGGAGCCCCGGAATCGTCGCCGATTCCGGGGCTCCTCCCCCATGTGGTGTCCCCCTGCGGTGTCGGCTACGGGCGTGCCTCGTACACGATGTTGAACGGGGTCTCCGCGGCCCGGCGGAACCGGGTGAAGCCCGCGTCCAGGACCACCTGACGGATCGCCGCCTCACCGGCCTGCGCCCCCAGGGCGTACCCGCCGCGCTGCGACAGCGCGCTCGGCACGCAGAGGAAGGTCGAGAAGTTGTAGTAGATCCGACCGACCGCGTTCATGTTGTCCGACACCGTGTCCCCGGCGAACGGCTCGACGATCAGCCAGGTCCCGTCCCGGTCCAGCGACTCGCGGATGTGCCGAGCCGCCGACAGCGGGTCACCCATGTCGTGCAGGCAGTCGAAGGTTGCGGCCAGGTCGTAGCCCTCGCCGGAGAAGGTCTGCGCCGAGGCCACCTCGACGGAAACGCGGTCGGCGACCCCGGCGTCGGCGGCGCGCTTGCGGGCCAGCTCGACCGAGCCCTGGTGGTAGTCCGACGAGCTCACCCGGGACCGCTCGTACTCGGTAGCGAGCAACACGCTGGTGGCACCGAGACCGCAGCCGATGTCCGCGACCTTCGCCCCGGCCCGCAGCTTTGCCTCGACGCCATCGAGCGCCGGGATCCAGCTCGACACCAGGTTGGCGACGTAGCCGGGACGGAAGAACTGCTCGCACCCGTCGATGACGTCCTGGTCGTGCTCGTGCCAGCCGAAGCCGGCGCCAGTGCGGAACGCCTCGGTGATCTGCGGCTCGGCCTTGAGCGCGCCGAGGGCCAGCACGAACGCACCGGGAAGGTACGCCGGACCGTCCGGGTTCGTCAGCAGGAACGCCTGCTCCTCGGTCAGCGAGTAGACGTCCTCGTCCGCCGCCCGGGTGACGTAGCCGCCGGCCGCCTGGCCGCGCAGCCACTCGGTGACGTAGCGGGCATCGGTCTTGGTGCGGGCCGCGAGCTCGTCCGGCGTCGCGGGTCCCTCGGCAAGGGCCACGAAGAGCCCGAGCCGGTGGCCGGTGACCACACCCCCGGCGGCCACGGTCGCACCGAGGTCGCCGGCGAACCGGCCGATGAAGTCGTTGATTGTGTCCATGTCCAGCGCCATCAGATGCCTCCTGGTGAGAGCCGGTCCGTTCCGGCCACTGCCATCAACGTCGCGGGAGTGGTTGCAGCCACGTTGCAACCGGGCTGCAATGGCGGCGAGGAGGCTGCCCCTGACAGCAGGGACGACGGGAAGGTGGAGCCGTGCGAGCGAGGTACCCGGATGTGGAGGGCTATGTCGAGCGCGACGGGGTCAAGGTGGGCTATGAGGTCTTCGGCTCCGGCCCGACGACCGTGGTGTTCACCCCGATCGACCTGATCGTGCACTCCCGTGCCTGGAAGGCGCAGGTCCCCTACCTGGCCCGCTGGCACCGCGTCGTCGTGATCGACCCCCGTGGAAACGGCCGCTCGGACCGTCCGCACGACCCGTCGGCACTCACCGACCTGCAGGCGATGGCGGACACGGTTGCGGTGATGGACGACGTGGGCGTCGACCAGGCCGTTGTCGCCGGCCTGTGCTCGAGCACGTGGACGGCGACCCTGCTCGCGGTCCACCATCCGGAGCGGGTTGCCGGCGTGTTCGCCGTCGCGGCCGGGATCCCCTATCTCACCCCGCGCCTGCCGCATCGGCTCACCGACGACGACTGGGACGAGTCCATGGGGCCGGCCGTGGGGTGGCAGAAGGAGAGCGTCAACTACTGGCGGCAGGACTACCGGGACTTCGTCGAGTTCTTCTTCGGCCAGCTGCTGCCCGAGCCGCACTCCACCAAGCAGTGGGAGGACGCCGTCGGCTGGGCCCTCGAGGGCGACCTCGAGTCGATGCTGGCGCACGAGGAGGCGCCGCTCTGCGTGCCCGACCAGGCTGGCGCCGAGGCGGTGCTGGCCCGGGTCCGCTGCCCGGTGCTCGTGGTGCACGGCTCCGCGGACATGTGCCAGCCGCAGGCCCGGTCCGTGCGGTTCGCCGAGCTGACCGGCGGCCGGTTCGTCGGCATCGAGGGAGCCGGGCATCTGCCGCAAGCGCGTGAGCCGGTACTCGTCAACCACCTGTTCCGCGACTTCGTCGACGGCCTGGCCACCACACGTGCAACGGCTCCCATCCGCTGGACCCGGCCGTTGAACCGGCAGCGCAAGGTGCTGATGGTCTCGTCACCGATCGGGCTCGGGCACACCCGGCGGGACCTCGCGATCGCCCAGGAGCTGCACGCCCTCCGCCCCGACATCCAGGTCGACTGGCTTGCGCAAGCACCGGTCAGCGACGTTGTCGCGTCCAGCGGCGAGACGGTGCACCCGGCGTCTGGTTTCCTCGCCAGTGAGGTCGAGCACATGGAGTCGGAGTCGGCCGAGCACGACCTGCACGCGTTCCAGGCGATCCGGGCGATGGACGAGATCCTGGTCACCAACTTCATGGTGTTCGACGAACTGGTGCGCACCGAGCACTACGACGCTTGGGTCGCCGACGAGGGCTGGGACGTCGACTACTTCCTGCACGAGAACCCTGAGCTCAAGTCCTCGGCGTACGTCTGGATGACCGACTTCGTCGGGTGGCTGCCGATGCCCGACGGCGGTGAGCAGGAGCGGCTCCTCGCGTCGGACTACAACGCCGAGATGGTCGAGCAGGTCGCGAGGTTCCCGCGCCTGCGCGACCGCTCGCTGTTCGTCGGCGACCCGGTCGACTGCGTGCCCGACGGGCTCGGCGACGGGCTGCCCTCAGTACGCGGCTGGACCGAGTCGCACTTCGACTTCACCGGCTACATCACCGGCTACCAGCCGCTGACCGACGACGAGCGGCTCGAGATGCGCGCCGAGCTGGGCTGGCGGCCCGACGAGCAGGTCGTCGTCGTGGCAGTCGGCGGTACGTCGGTCGGCGCACCCCTGCTGCGACGGACCATCGCGGCGTACCCGGCCGCGGCGCAAGCGGTGCCCGGGTTGCGGATGGAGGTCGTCGCCGGGCCGCGGATCGACCCCGCGTCGATGGCGGCACCGGAGGGCGTTCAGGTGCACGGCTACGTGCCCGACCTCTACCGGGTGCTGGCCGCCAGCGACCTCGCGGTCGTGCAAGGCGGTCTGACCACCTGCATGGAGCTGGTCGCGAACCGCCGGCCGTTCCTCTACGTGCCGCTGCGCCACCACTTCGAGCAGACCTTCCACGTGCCGCACCGGCTGGCCCGCTACGGGGCCGGGCGGCGGCTCGACTACGACGACACGGTGCCGGAGTCCCTGGCCGCGGCCATCGCGGCGGAGGTCGGGCAGCCGGTCGCCTACCGGCCGGTCGAGACCGACGGGGCCGCCCGGGCCGCCCGCCGGATCGCCGAGCTGGTCTGACCGGGCGTCAGGCTCCGGCCAGCTCGGCCGCCCTGGCGGCCACCCGCGGCATCCCGGCGCCGTGGGCCAGGGCCCAGGCCTCGGCGGCCAGCTGCCGGGCGGCCGGGTCGCCGACCGAGTGCGCGACGACCGCGGACTCCATCAGCGCCTGGGCCAGCACCGGCCGCCAGCCCAGCGACCGGGCTGCGGCGAGCACCGGTGCCAGTACCTCCGTCGAGCGGCCCGGGTCACCGGCGGCCAGCCAGGCACGGGCGACCGCCAGGTAGGACTCGGCCCCCAGCATCCAGACCCGGCCGGCCGGTGCGCGCACTGCCCGCAGCATCGAGTCGGCCGCCGCGAGCACCTCGGCGTCACCGGTGACGTCGGCGAGCAGGGCCTGGCAGCCCAGCACGTACGCCGGTGAGCCGTCCTGCTGAGCGGCGGCCAGGCCCTCAGCGAGCAGGTCGGCCGCCTCGTCCTGCGCACCGACCTCGGCCAGGGAGCCGGCCAGCAGCAGGCAGGCGGTCGACCGCCACCACGGGTGGCCGGTGCCGACCGGGGCGGCCAGGGCGCGGCGGCCGGCCGCCACGGCCGCGTCGTGGTGACCCTGGAGTCGGAGCAGCCAGCCGACGTGCGCCTCGAACCAGGTGCCGTACGCCAGGTACCCGCTGCGGCGATTGACCTCCAAGGCGGCCTGGATCCGCTCCTCGGCACGTGGCCAGTCAGCGTCCGCGACGTGCGTGAAGGCCGACTCGAAGACGCACCACTGCAGCCGGAAGAGGTCGCCCTGCCGCCGCAGCTGCGGCTCCAGCTCGTCGATCACCACCCGGGACGCGGCCACCTCGCCGACGAACGAGAGCGCCGTCTTCAGCCCGTCCAGGGCGGCGACGAGAGCGATCGGGTCCCCGGACGAGCGACCCGCGGCAACCGCATCGGTCCCTGCGGCCACGGCCTGGTCCAGCTGCAGCGAGTTGCTCATGACCACCGCCCGCCGCGCGAGCAGGCTGGCCTCGGTGCGGCGGTCGCCGAGCGCACGGGCCAGCAGCAGGCCCCGGTCCAGGTGCGGGAGGCACGAGCTGGCGCCGAGCCCCAGCGCCACGGTCACGTCACCGGCGAGCTCGCGCAGCGCCATCATCTCCAGCCGCTGGTCGCCGGCATCGCGGGCCAGGCCGGCGGCACCCTCCAGGTCCACCAACGCGTCGGCGTACGCCTCGCGCACCTCGAGCGCCCGTCCGCGGACCAGCCGGGCCCGGCCGAGCACCTCGACGTCCCCGGCGCCTTCGGCTGACGCCGTCGCGCGCGCAGCGAACGCCTCGGCGTCACTGGCCGCGAACCGGGCGAAGGCTGCCTCGGCGGCGAGCAGCCAGGCCCGCGCCGCCCGGGCCGTCTCACCGGCCGCGTCGGCGTGCCGGGCCATTGCCTCGTAGTTCTGGCCCGCGAGGTCGGCGGCGCGCCGGTGCCACGCGACTCGTGTCGGCGCCGGGGTCGAGGAGTAGAGCACTTCGCGAACCAGGTCGTTGACGAACTCGTACGCCCGGCCGGACACCGTGATCAGTCGGGCCGCCAGGGCGTCTTCGCACCGCGCCGCCGCCTCGTCCTCGGCGATCCCGATCAGCGCCGCGACGACCGACGGGTCGACCTCCGCGGACAGCACCGCGGCCGCCCGCAGCAGCCGGTCGACGCCGGGCCCGGCCCGCTCGACCCGGCCGAGCACCGCGGACTGCAGCGAGTCGGGCACCGACTCCTGGCCGGCCGCCAGGCTGCGGAGGACCTCGGCGACGAAGAACGGGTGACCACCGGTCCGGCGCGCGATCGCGGCGGCCCGGTCACCCAGGCCCGCCGCCGCCGCGAGCCGCTCCACGGCCCGCGCGGAGAGCGCGGCCG
>JAVEDA010000193.1 GCA_030841195.1 Actinomycetota bacterium
CCGGGACGACGTGGTCCACGCCCTGCAGGATCGCGTAGTTGTTGAACATGCCGCCCGAGCTCGCGCAGACACCCATCGCCAGGACGTACTTCGGCTCGGCCATCTGGTCGTAGATCTGGCGGAGCACCGGCGCCATCTTCTGGCTCACCCGGCCCGCGACGATCATCAGGTCGGCCTGCCGCGGCGAGGCGCGGAAGACCTCCATGCCGAACCTGGCCAGGTCGTAGCGGGGGCCGCCGGAGGCCATCATCTCGATCGCGCAGCACGCGAGGCCGAACGTGGCCGGCCACAACGAGCCCTTGCGCATGTAGCCCGCAAGCTTCTCGACGCTGGTCAGCAGCACTCCGCTGGGGAGCTTCTCCTCGATGCCCATCAGGCGGTCACCTCCTTCGCTCGCACGCGCGTCAGTCCCACTCGAGCCCGCCGCGGCGCCAGACATAGGCGTAGGCGGCCAGCAGGGTCAGGATGAACAGGACCATCTCGACCAGTCCGAAGATGCCGAGCGAGTCGAACGCCACGGCCCAGGGGTAGAGGAAGACGATCTCGATGTCGAAGACGATGAACAGCATCGCCGTGAGGTAGTACTTCACCGGGAAGCGGCCGCCGCCCACCGGCTGCGGCGTCGGCTCGATGCCGCACTCGTAGGCGTCCAGCTTGGCCCGGTTGAACCGCTTGGGCCCGGTGAGCGCGCCGGCGCCGATGGAGAACACGGCGAACCCGAACGACAGGGCAGCGAGCACGAGGATCGGGGCGTAGGAATGCACTGCCTATGTCACTCCCCTCTTCGCTCCAGCCCGGGCGGCCGGCGACCGGGCTTGCCATCCTAGGAGCGCTCCGGCGGGTCGCTCCACGCGGGTCGACACGGGCCTCACGCCGCCGGAGCCAGTCGCGAGAGAGCGTTGATGACCTTGTCCATGGCGTCCCCACCGCGCGGGTCCGTGAGGTTCGCCATCAGCTTGAGCACGAAGCGCATGAGCACCGGGTGCGGCAGGCCGTGCCGGGTCGCGAGCTTCATCACCCGGTCGTCGCCGATGGCCTTCACGAACATCCGGCCGACCGTGTAGTAGCCGCCGTACGTCTGCTTGAGCGTCTGCGGGTAGGCCTGCAGCGCGCGCTCTCGTGCGTCGGCGGTCGGCCGGGCCAGGGCCTGGCCGATGACCTGCGCGGCGATCTCGCCGGACTCCATCGCGTAGGCGATGCCCTCGCCGTTGAACGGGTTGACCATGCCGCCCGAGTCGCCCACCAGCAGCATGCCGTTGGTGTAGTGCGGCTGGCGGTTGAAGCCCATCGGCAGCGCGGCACCGCGCACCGGCTGGGTGCGGTTCTCGTCCCGGAAGCCCCACTCCTCGGGCGTCTGGTCCAGCCAGCGCTTGAGCAGGTCCTTGTAGTCGACCTTGCCCCACGCCGTACTGGTGTTGAGGATGCCGAGCCCGACGTTGCTGGTGCCGTCGCCGACGCCGAAGATCCAGCCGTAGCCGGGCAGCAGCCGCTCTCTGCCATCGTCACCGCGGTCCCACAGCTCCAGCCAGCTCTCCAGCCAGTCGTCGTCGTGCCGCGGGCTGCGGTAGTAGGTGCGCACCGCCACGCCCATCGGCCGGTCGTCGCGCGTCTCCAGCCCCATCGCCAGCGACAGCCGGCTGGAGTTGCCGTCGGCGGCCACGACCAGGGGTGCCGAGTAGGTGACCGCGCCGTTCTCGCCCTTGGTGGTCACCCCGGTGATCCGACCGGCCTTGTCCAGCACCGGGCCGGTGACCGCGGTGTTCTCGCGCAGCACGGCGCCGGACTTGACCGCCTGCCGGGCCAGCAGGTCGTCGAAGTCGCTGCGCGGCCGGACCAGGCCGTACGCCGGGTAGCTGGCCAGATCAGGCCACGGGATCTCCAGCCGCATGCCACCGCCGATGATCCGCAGCCCCTTGTTGTGCAGCCAGCCGGCCTGCTCGGACGTGTCGATGCCCATCGACACCAGCGACCGGACGGCGCGCGGGGTGAGTCCGTCGCCGCAGACCTTCTCCCGCGGGAACGACGTCTTCTCCAGCAGCAGCACGTCGTGGCCGGCCAGGGCCAGGTGGTGCGCTGTCGCGGAACCAGCAGGTCCGGCACCGACGACGATGACGTCGGCATCTCGGCTCACTGCAGGCTGCACGGTGGCCACCTCTACGGACGGGTCTGGGTGCGCTTGTGAATTGATTCACGAGGGCGGAGCGGCGCCAGTCTACGGGTCCGGAGCGGGACCTGCCGAGGGGCCCGTCCAGCGGACGGGCCCCTCGGCTGCGGTGCTCAGGACGCCTAGTTCTTGAAGGCGTCCTTCACGTTCTCGCCGGCCTGCTTGAGGTTGGCTTCGGTCTGGTCACGCTTGCCCTCGCGGCGCAGCTCGTCGTTGCCGGTCGCGCCGCCGATCCGCTCCTTGGCGTCTCCGGCGATCTCCTCGACCTTGTTCTGGGTCTTGTCGTCGGCACCCATGTGGGCCTCCCGTTCTTGTCGACGTCAGGGTCGCTTGCTGATCAACCCTTAGCCGCGACTACGGCGCCGAAACCACCTCAGGGCTTGTACGCGCGGTGCAGGGCCACGATGCCGCCGGTGAGGTTGCGCCAGCCGACGCCAGTCCACCCGCTGGCCGCCACCCGGCGGGACAACGCCGGCTGGTCCGGCCAGGCCCGGATCGACTCGGCCAGGTAGACGTAGGCGTCCGGGTTGCTGGACACCCGCCGGGCCACCGAGGGCAGCGCCCGCATCAGGTACTCGGTGTAGACCGTCCGGAACGGCGGCCAGGTCGGGTGGCTGAACTCGCAGACCACCAGCCGCCCACCGGACCGCGTCACCCGGGCCATCTCGGTGAGCGCCGCGTCGACGTCGGAGACGTTGCGCAGCCCGAACGAGATCGTGACGGCGTCGAACGCGGCGTCGGCGAACGGCAGCCGCAGCGCGTCACCGGCCAGCAGGTCGAGCCCGGGGTGCGCGCGCTTGCCGACCCGCAGCATGCCCAGCGAGAAGTCGGCCGCCACGACCTGCGCACCGGCGGCGGCAAAGGGCAGCGACGAGGACCCGGTGCCGGCGGCCAGGTCCAGCACGCGCTCGCCCGGTCGTGCGGCTACGGCCTGCGCCACGGCCCGGCGCCACAGCCGGGTCTGGCCCAGGGACAGCACGTCGTTGGTGAGGTCGTAGCGCTCGGCGACGTCGTCGAACATGGCCGCGACCTCGTGCGGCTGCTTGTCCAGGTCGGCGACGTGCTGGTCGGCGGAGCGGCTCACGCCGGCAAGCCTGGCACGTGCTGGTCAGTCCGCCGTGGGCAGCCCGCCGACGCCGTCGTGCTCCCGGTCGGACGGGTCGACGCCCGGCCGGTCCGCGCTGAGGCCCTGGTCCCGCTCGACGTCCTGGTCGTGGCTCACCGGCCGGGTCGCCTCGCGCTCAGCCATTGCGTCGCCGTCCTGCTGCTCGCGGTCGGCCTCGCGCGGGTCCTCGCCGTCGGCCGGGTACACCCACCGGTCCTCGCTGCTGGTCATGACCTCGCCCTACCCGGGGTAGGAGGCAGCCATGCCGGCCCTGTCGATAACCGCGTCCGACCCGCACGTCTACGACGTCCTCATGACCCACGACTCCGGGGCCACCACGCACCACTCCGTGACTGTGCCCGAGTCGCTGATGGCGGAGCTGGGCCTCTCGGCCGCCCAGGAGCCGCTGCTGGTCCGGGCCTCGCTGACCTACTTGATGGAGCGCGCGCCGTCCGCCGTGCCGGAACGGTTCGACCTCGACGAGATCGGCCGGGCGGTGCCCGAGTACGCCGAGGAGATCATGGACCGGCTCTAGCGAGTGCCGGCACCCGACGTACGCTCGTCCGTCATGAGCACGGTGTCCGGCCAGGCCGTCCCGGCGTCGGCCCGCGAGCACCGGACCGTGCGCTCCCAGCCGGTCGACCTCGTGGGCACCCTGCTGCAGCGCCTCCCGCACGCGGGTGACGCACTCTCCTGGGTCCGCGACGGGCAGGGCCTGGTGGGCTGGGGCGAGGCGGCCCGCCTCGAGATCTCTGGCCCGGACCGCTTCGCCCGGGCCAGAGAGTGGTGGCGCGAGCTCGTCGCGCACGCTGACGTGGACGACGAGGTCGGGGTCCCCGGCAGCGGGCCGGTCGCGTTCGGGTCGTTCGCCTTCAGCGACGACGAGCCGTCGCTGCTCGTGGTCCCCGAGGTGGTGCTGGGGCGCCGCGACGGGCAGACCTGGCTGACCACGATCGGCGACCCGCCGCGGCTGGCGGCGCCCGAGCCGGTGCAGGCGACCCGCGGTGTGCGCTACGCCGAGGGCGACGTCCCGGTCACCGGCTTCCGCGCAGCCGTCGCGATAGCGGTGGCCAGGATCACCGCCGGAGACCTGGACAAGGTCGTGCTGGCCCACGACCTGCTGGCGGTTGCCGAGGACGACATCGACGTCCG
>JAVEDA010000229.1 GCA_030841195.1 Actinomycetota bacterium
GCGAGCAGCCCGCGCGCCTCCGGTTCCTCGGTGGCGAGGGTGAGTTGGCGGGCGAGCCGTATCGCCTCGCCGGCCAGGTCGACCCGGCCCGCGTGGCCGGCCGTGTAGACGAGGTAGAGCACGCGCAGCACGACGGCGAGGTCGCCGGGCTGGTCCAGGCGGCGCCCCTGCAGGGTGCGCTTGGCCCGGCTGATCCGCTGCGCCATCGTCGCCTCCGGGACGTAGAAGGCGTCGGCGATCTCGCGGGTGGTGAGGCCGCTGACGGCGCGCAGGGTCAGCGCCACCTGGGAGGCGGGCGTGAGGTCGGGGTGGCAGCAGCAGAAGAGCAAGAAGAGGGTGTCGTCGCCCTCCTCGGTGGCGGCGGGCTGCGGCTCGGCGTACGTCACCTCCTCGCGGCGGTGACGGGCGGCCTCGCTGCGGTGGGCGTCGACGAGCCGCCGGGTCGCGACCGTGGTCAGCCACGCGCGCGGGTCGCGCGGCGGGCTCTCGGGCCACACCCGCAGTGCCTCGAGCAGCGCCTCCTGGAGCGCGTCCTCGGCAGCATCGAAGTCCTCGCCCCGCCGGACCAGGCCCGCGAGCACCCGCGGGACGAGGGCGCGCAGTGCGCCCTCGTCCAGCCGTGGCGTCGGCACGTCGAGCACGCGGGTCAGTCGTTCGCGGGGATGTCGGACATGACCTCCCGGACGTCGATCCACTCGTACATGGGCTCGCCGCGCGGACCCGGCTCGGAGGAGACGTAGGCCGCGACCTCCAGCGCGCGCTCGTGGGACTCGACGTCGATCATGAACCAACCGGCGACCAGGTCGCTGGTCTCGGGGTGCGGGCCGTCGGTGGTGACCGGCGCGGCGTCCTCGCCGCCGTAGCGCACCCAGGTCTGCGCCGGCATGAGCGCCTCCGCGCCGACGTACTCGCCCTTCTCCTCGAGCACTTCGGCGACGTGCCGCTGGAACGCGATGTGCGCCTCGACGTCCTCAGGCGCCCACTGGTCCATCGGGGGGATGGGGTGGAGCGGCTCCGGGCCGCCGCGGTAGTGCTTCAGAAGCAGGTACTTCGGCATGGTGGTTCTCCTGTGTCGTGGGCCGCGTCCGTCGCTGCCCTTCACCTGGTGAGCGGAGCCGGTCACAGCTTCTCGACATGGAATCACGCACGAGTCTCGAGAGTCAGCGCGCTGTCTGGGCCAGCACGATGCCCACCAGCACGACGACCCCGCCGGTGAGCTGCACCGCGCCGAGTGCCTCGCCCAGCCAGACCCAGGCGACGACGCCTGCGAGCACCGGTTCCAGCATTCCGACCATCCCGACCCGGGTGGCCGGCAGGTGGTGCAGGCCGGACAGCACCAGCACGAACGGCACGATCGTGCCGAGCACGACCATGCACAGCAGCAGCGACCACAGCGGCAGCGACCTGTCGTCCAGGTGGCCCAGCAGCGAAGTCGAGCCGCGGGTGTCACCGGCCGGGAAGGACCACCATGGCTGCACCACCGACCACAGCAGGGTGGCGAACACGAAAGCCCAGAAGGTGGTCGACAGCGGGTCGCGGTGGCCGGTGCTGTGCTCGCCCAGCAGGTAGTAGGTGGCGAGGGCCACCGCGGCCACTAGCGCGGCCACCACGCCGAGCCCGTCCAGCGTGCTGCCCTGCCAGATCTCGGCCACCAGCGACAGCCCGACGAGTGACAGCCCGAGCGCGGCCCAGACCCGGTTGCGCACCCGCTCCTTGAGCACGAACCGGGCCCAGAGGGCAACCATGACCGGCGCGGTGTACTCCAGCAGCAGCGCGATGCTGACCGGCATCCGGGCGATCGCCACGAAGTAGAAGCACTGCGTCAGGGCCACCCCCGCCACGCCGTACGCCGCCAGCAGCGGCAACTCGCGTCGGCTCACCCGCAGCTGCTGCGGCGCGACGACGAGCACGGCCAGCCCGAGCCCCAGGGCAGCGCCTGCGCAGCGCAGCTCGGTCAGCCGCATCGCGGTGAGCCCGGACGACAGGATCACCTTGGACACGGTTCCGTTGAGTGCGAACAGCGCAGCGGCCAGCACCAGATAGACGTAGCCGCGGCGCGGGTGCCGGACCCGGTCCGGCTCGCCGACGGCGACCGGCAACGCTGTCTCGACCACGCCCGGACCCTAGTGGCCGCTCCGATCAAGATCGTTCGCGACCTTCCGCATCAACACGCGCGCCTCCGGCGCGGCGTGTTGCCCACAAACGTCGCGAACGATCTTGCTCAGTAGCCGAGGTGGCGGTGCAGGCGGAGGAAGGACGGCCGGTAGCCGAGCCGCGGCCAGGTGCGCGACGACAGCAGGTTGGTGGCCCGCCAGTCGGTCACCGCACTGGTGAAGCCGGCGGCCCGCATCCAGTCGAACGTCGCCTCGCCGAGCGCCCGGCCGGCGCCGAGCCCGCGGGCCTCAGGGAGCACCGCCGCGAAGCCGAGGAAGCCGGCATGGTCCGGCAGGGTGAGCGACTTGTGCGTGCTCGACTCCTCGAGCGCGCAGCCGACCGCCGCCCCCACCACGCGACCCTCGTGCTCAGCGACCAGGTAGCCGTACCCCTCGTCGTCGAACGACTCCTCCCAGTCGGCCACGGCCTCCTCGAGCGTCGGGACCTCCCCGGCCGACCAGGTGGGCGCCGTCGCCTGGTGCGCGGGCAGCGCCAGGTCGAGCTCGGCCAGGACCGGGATGTCGTCACGCCGGGCCGCCCGGATGGTCAGGTGAGCCGGCGGTGTCGATCGCCGGTCCGGCAGCTCGCAGATGCCGTGCACGTGCTGCAGCCCGAAGCCGAGCCGGAACCACGCGTCGACCAGGGCGGCGTCATGCGCCGGCACCAGCACGTAGTGCGCACTCAGGTCCCGCTGCACCCACTCCTGCCCGGCCGCCGCATACAGGTCGCGGACCGTCTCGGCCTGGGACACCGCCTGCCCGGCCGCCTCGACCCACACGTTCGGGCCCCACACCGGGCCTGGCTTC
>JAVEDA010000237.1 GCA_030841195.1 Actinomycetota bacterium
GCCCCGTTCTTCCGCGACTGGCTGGAGTGGATCGGGGTCACCGACGTCTCCGAGGTGGCCTTGCGGCCCAACATCGCCACGGCCGACGCCGACGCGCTGCGGGAGATCGCCCGCCACGAGGCCCGCCAGCTGGCCAAGGTCTTCTGACGCGGGCCGGCCGGACGATCAGCCGCCCGCAGCTGCCTCCGTCACCACCACGGGGGCCGGACCCCGCCCGCGCAGCTTCCGGCGCGCCCACCGCCGGACAGGTGTCTCGAGGTACCTGGAGGACAGCCAGGCGAGGCCCAGGGTCAGGACGAGCGTCAGCAGGATGCCGAGCGGGAACAGTTGCCCGTGCCTGGACACCAGGGGCAGGACCAGGAACATCGCCGGCAGGTGGAACAGGTACAGCCCGTAGCTGATGTCGGCGATGAAGGCGACCGGTCGCCACGGACCGCTGCGCACGAAGGCGAGCAAGGCGCAGAACAACAGGATCGCCCACCCAACGGCGAGCAGCTGTGGGTGCGCGCCCCTGTAGAGCTGGTCGCCCACTGTCGGCCAGTGGGCCCAGGCGTACATGCCCAAGCAAACGAGTGAGCCTGCGACCGCGCTCACGGTCGCGGCCGTGCTGCGGTGCCGCAAGTAGATCCAGCGCCCGATCAGGATCACGAAGACGTAGCTCAGGTGCTCGGCTACCAGGTACGGCGGCCCCGGAACGTGTGGCGCTACTCGGTGCAGGAGGAACACCGCGGCCATGAGCGCCCAGGTGGTCGCCACCGGATGCTTGGTGGCCGGCTTGATCGCCAGCCCCAGCAGGACGTACCAGTAGTACTCGACGCTCAGGGTCCAGAGCACGAACAGCGCGCCGATGCCCCCGAACGTGGGACCGAGCCCCACCGCTTCCAGCAGCGTCCAGGGGCTCTGTGCCCGATCCACTACGAACCCGGCCATCGGCGGCCAGCCGGCCGTATGCCCGACCGAGCCCACGACAAGGGCCAGCGCGACGGCTAGGACCATGGCCGGCAGCAGCCTGGCTGCGCGCTTGACCGCGAATGCTGCCATCCCTTCGCCCTGGGCGGCCTGGGAGACGATGTAGCCGCTCACGAGGAAGAAGAGCAGCAGTCCCGTGTGCCCGCCAGCCTGGTGGTCGACCCGCAACAGGTCGATCCCCCCGAGGTAGAGCTGCCAGGGAGACCACAGGAACCCGACCGTGCCGGTCCAGAGGCCGACGACGTGCGCGGCGATGACCATCGTGACCGCGAGGGCCCGGGCGGCGTGGACACCGGGGACATAGCCGTCCGGGGCGGATGCCGTTCCCGTCGGCCGTAGCCATGCCGGTGAACGCATGCTTCTCCGTGGGCCAGGGCGGCCCTGGCCACAAGTCTGCTGACCTGCCGCCAGGTTCCGCCTGGGGTGCGCGAGGGGGGAGTTGAACCCCCACGTCCTTTCGGACACACGGACCTGAACCGTGCGCGTCTGCCTATTCCGCCACTCGCGCGAGCCCAGGAAGGATAACAGGGGGTACGACGCCCCTCCCCGGGGAACAGGGAGCCTCAACGGGCCCGGCTACGATCACGTGGCCGGGCTTCCCGTTCGTCCCGACCCGCCGTCCACGACCTGGATCGGCAGCCGAGCCCCGAGGAGGTGACGTGGGCGTCCTGCAGCGCTTCGAGCGGCGGATCGAAGACATGGTCAACCGGCCGTTCGCTCGTGCCTTCAAGGCCGAGGTCCAGCCGGTCGAGATCGCCAGCGCCCTCCAGCGCGAGTGCGACGACCGGGCCGCGATCGTGGCCCGGGGGCGGACCATGGTGCCCAACTCCTTCACGGTCGCGCTCGGCCCGCACGACCACGAGCGGCTCAGCGTCTACGCCGAGGCGCTCGGCCAGGAGCTCGCCGCCATGGTCCGGGAGCACGCCGAGGAGCAGCGCTACGTCTTCATCGGGCCGGTGACCGTCAGCTTCGAGCTGGACGAGGAGCTGCCGACCGGTCGGTTCCAGGTGCGCAGCGCGGCCGAGGCCGGCGCCACCGCAGCCGAGACGTCCACCGGTGTGCCGGCAGCCACCACCGGCACCGGGGTCCCGTGGGTCGAGGTCGGCAGCACGACGTACGCGCTGGCCAGGGCCGTCACCCGGATCGGGCGGGGCGCCGACACCGACCTGCGCATCGACGACCCCGGCATCTCGCGCAACCACGCCGAGCTGCGCCGGTCCGGCGGCGACGTCACCGTGGTCGACCTCGGCTCCACGAACGGGGTGGTCGTGGACGGGCAGCGGGTCGGCGAGCAGCGGCTCAAGGACGGCGCGCGGGTGCAGCTCGGCAGCACCACGATGATCTTCCACGACGGCAAGGGTCGATGAGCGCCCGATGAGCGAGATGTCCGAGCTCACTCTCACGATCATCCGGCTGGGCTTCCTTGCCGTCCTGTGGCTGTTCGTCCTGACGGCCGTGTCGGTGATGCGCTCCGACCTGTTCGGACGCCGGACCGCCACCCGCAGCACCCCCCGCCGGCCGGCCGCCCCCGCGCCTGCGGCCCGCGCCGAGAAGGCCGCGAAGCCGGCCAAGCCGCCGAAGGGCCGCCGCGGCGTCCCGAGCAGCCTGGTCGTCACCCAGGGTGCGCTCTCCGGCACCACGGTGCGCCTCGCCGACCAGCCGGTCACCCTGGGCCGGTCCCAGGACTCCACCATCGTGCTCGACGACGACTACGTCTCCAGCCGGCACGCCCGTTTCTTCCCGCGCGAGGGGCAGTGGCTGGTCGAGGACCTGGGCTCCACCAACGGCACCTACCTCGACCGCACCAAGGTCACCAGCCCGATGCCCGTCAAGATCGGGGTGCCGATCCGCATCGGCAAGACCGTCGTCGAGCTGCGGAAGTAGCGGGGACGTCGTCGATGGCGCTCGCGCTGCGCTACTCCGCCCGCTCCGACGTGGGTCTCCTCCGGGAGATCAACGAGGACTCCGGGTACGCCGGGCCGCGGCTGCTCGTCATCGCCGACGGCGTGGGCGGTCACGCGGCCGGCGAGGTGGCGTCGTCCGTCGCGGTCGCGATGCTGGCCGCCCTCGACGACGACTCGCCCGGACCGGACCTGCTCGACCGGCTCTCCTCGGCGGTGCATGACGCCAACACCCACCTGCGGGACATGGTTGTCGGCGACCCCGACCTCGAAGGCAT
>JAVEDA010000023.1 GCA_030841195.1 Actinomycetota bacterium
TCGTCGTACGCCGGCAGCGGCACGTCGTGAGCCACCGCAACGACTTTCGGGGCGACCGCCAGGTAGTCCCGCGATGCGTCCAGCTTGGTGCGCGCGCCTGCCGGCATCGCCGTGTCACCGGCGTCCAGCGCCTCGAGCAGAGCGGTCAGCGAGCCGTACTTCGTGATCAGTGCAGCCGCGGTCTTGTCGCCGACCCCGGCAACACCTGGCAGCCCGTCGCTGGGGTCGCCGCGGAGGGTGGCGAAATCGGCGTAGGAGCGACCGGGGATGCCGTACTTGGCGGCCACCCAGGCCTCGTCGACGACGTCGGCCCGGCCCACGCCGCGGGCGGTGTAGAGGATCCGCACGCCGCGCTCATCGTCGACCAGCTGGAACAGGTCGCGGTCGCCGGTCACGATGTCGACCGGACCCGGGTCGCGGGTCGCGAGGGTCCCGATCACGTCGTCCGCCTCGTAGCCGTCGACCCCGAAGCAGGCGACGCCCAGCGCCTCGAGGACGTCCTCGATGATGGCGACCTGCGGGGAGAGCGCGTCGGGGACCTCCTCCTCATCACCGGTGGCCACCCGGTGCGCCTTGTACGACGGCAGCGCCTCGACCCGGAAGGCGGGGCGCCAGTCGTTGTCCATCGCCGCGACGAGCCGGCGCGGCTGCCGGTCGCTGACCAGCCGTGCGATGAAGTCGAGCAGGCCGCGCACCGCGTTGATGGGGGAGCCGTCCGGCGCGGTCATCGTGTCGGGCACCCCGAAGAAGGCCCGGAAGTACAGCGACGGGGTGTCGAGCAGCAGCAGCTTGCCGGGTTCCGCGGTCACGGGTGCGAGCCTGCCAGACAGCACCGGGTGGACGCGGCTCGGCGTACGTCTAGATTGGGTCCATGACGGCCCACCTCACCTCGCCCGACCGTGTGTCACACGCCCAGAAGGCAGCCGCCGGCGCCGGGGTCGACGCCTTGCTGGTGACGCCCGGCCCGGACCTGCGCTGGCTGACCGGCTACGACGCGCTGCCGCTGGAGCGGCTCACCTGCCTGGTCCTGCCCGCCGACGGGCCGGCGTTCATGGTGGCGCCCGGCCTGGAGGTGCCGTCGGTGCTCGCGTCCCCGGTGCGCGACCTGGACGTGGAGGTGGTGGGCTGGGGGGAGACCGACGACCCGTACGCCGTGATCGCCGCCCGGCTGGGATCGCCGGCCCGGGTGGCGCTGGCCAACCGGATGTGGGCCGAGCAGGTGCTACGGATGCGCGCGGCCCTCCCCGGTGCCGAGCAGTCCCTGGCATCGGGTGTGATCGGCGAGCTGCGGATGCGTAAGAGCCCCGAGGAGGTCGACGCTCTGCGCCGGGCCGGGCAGGCGATCGACCGGGTGCACGCCCGGATGGCCGAGTTCCTGCGGCCAGGTCGCACCGAGCGCGAGGCGGGCCGCGAGATCGCGGCCGCGGTCCTGGACGAGGGCCACGCGACGGTCGACTTCGTCATCGTCGGGTCCGGTCCCAACGGGGCCTCGCCGCACCACGAGGTCGGCGACCGAGTCCTGCAGGCGGGCGACCCGGTGGTGGTCGACATCGGCGGCACCACGCCAGAGGGCTACTGCTCGGACTGCACCCGGATGTACACCCTCGGGGCGCCACCGGCGGAGTTCGCCGACTACTTCGCCGTGCTGCACGAGTCCCAGCTGGCCGCCTGCGCACACGCTCGCCCGGGCGTCACCGCCGAGTCGGTCGACGCCGCGGCTCGCGACGTGATCGCGGCCGCCGGCTACGGAGATGCCTTCGTGCACCGCACCGGACACGGCATCGGGGTCGAGACCCACGAGGAGCCCTACATCGTCGAGGGCAACGCCACGGTGCTGGAGGCCGGGATGGCCTTCTCGATCGAGCCGGGGATCTATCTCTCCGGCCGGCACGGCGCCAGGATCGAGGACATCGTGGTGGCCACGCCGGACGGCATCGAGCGCCTGAACGTCACCGACCGGCAGTACGTCGAGCTGGGAGCCTGAGCGTGCCCGTGCAGCGTCACCTGCCCACCGAGGAGGCCACCCAGCTGCTAGCCCTGACCCGCGAGCTGGTCCGGGAGGAGCTGGCCCCGCGGGCCGCCCAGGACGAGGCCGACAGCCGGTTCCCTCGCGAGGTGTTCCGGACCCTGGGCAAGGCCGGCCTGCTCGGCCTGCCCTACCCCGAGGAGCAGGGTGGCGGGGGCCAGCCCTACGAGGTCTACCTGCAGGTCGTCGAGGAGCTCGCGACGGTCTGGGCGACGGTCGCCGAGGGCGTCAGCGTGCACACGCTGGCCTGCTTCCCGCTGGCCGCCTACGGCACCGACGAGCAGCGGGCCCGGTGGCTGCCGGACATGGTGGGCGGTGAGCTGCTGGGCGGCTACTGCCTGTCCGAGGCCCAGTCCGGCTCGGACGCGGCTGCGATGATCACCCGCGCCGTCCGCGACGGTGACGACTACGTCGTGAACGGCACCAAGGCGTGGATCACCCACGGCAGCGAGGCTGACTTCTACACCCTGCTCTGCCGCACCTCGGACGACGGCGCTCGGGGCATCTCGTGCCTGCTGGTCGATGCCTCGACGCCCGGGGTGTCTGCCGCGGAGCCGGAGCACAAGATGGGCTTCACCGGCTCGACGACGGCCCAGGTCCGTTACGACGACGCCCGGGTCGGCGCCGACCGGCTGCTGGGTGCCGAGGGCCAGGGGTTCAAGATCGCGCTGGCCGCACTGGACGGCGGCCGGCTGGGCATAGCGGCCTGCGCCGTCGGCCTGGCCCAGGGCGCCCTGGACACGGCCCTCGTCTGGGCCAAGGAGCGCCGCCAGTTCGGCCGCGCCCTGGTCGAGTTCCAGGGCCTCGCCTTCATGCTGGCCGACATGGCCACCGGCGTCGAGGCCGGCCGGGCCCTCTACCTCGACGCGGCCCGCCGCCGGGACCGGGGCGAGCCGTTCGGCCAGCAGGCGGCCATGGCCAAGCTGTTCTGCACCGACATGGCGATGCGGGTGACCACCGACGCGGTGCAGGTCCTCGGCGGCTATGGGTACGTCTCCGACTTCCCGGTCGAGCGCTACTTCCGCGAGGCCAAGGCGCTGCAGATCGTCGAGGGCACCAACCAGGTGCAGCGCATGGTGATCGCCCGCCACCTCACCCGTTGACGCAGCGACTCAAGACGGTCTGCCTACCTGTCGATGGTTCCCCTGCGCCGCCGTCCTGGTGGCGTGTTCGGGACACGGTGATCCACGTTGCCCTCACCGACCCATACTCCCTCGGGGGAGCGTGGGCACGGAGGAAAGATCGGTCGCCTAGGTGACGTGGGGAGTGAGTGGCGAGACCGGCTCGTACGTCGAGCCGTGCCGGCGCAAGCCGGGACGGCACCTCGGACGGGAGAGCTCGATGCGCACGGTCCTGTGCAGCACAACGGCAGGGCGAGGAGCCTTCCTGCTGGCCCTGGTGGCCGGCACGGTGGGCGGCAGCACCTTCGCCCAGCCCGCCTCGGCAGCGGACGCCTCCGCTGCGGGCGGCGGCACGCATGCACGTCATGCGAGCCACCACCGCAGCCACGGCGTTGCCACCGGGTCGGGAGCAGTCCTCGGTCCTGCCGTGAAGTACGTCCGCAACGCGGACGGAACGATCAGCGAGGTCCGCTGACGCGGCTCACGCACCACCGCGGCCGCCGCGGCGGCGCCCTCCCCGGCGCTGCTGCGGCGGCCGCGGTCCTGTCCGCTGACCTGGGCACGCCGTACGGTGTCCCGCGTGGAGGACATCGACCGCAAGATCGTCGGCCTGCTGGCCGGTGACGGCCGGATGAGCTACACCGACCTGGGCCGGGCCACCGGACTCTCCACCTCGGCCGTGCACCAACGGGTCCGCCGGCTGGAGCAGCGGGGTGTGATCCGCGGCTACGCCGCGGTCATCGACGCGGAGTCCGTGGGGCTGCCGTTGACCGCGTTCATCTCGATCCGGCCTATCGACCCCAGTGCCCCGGACGACGCGCCCGAACGGCTGCGCTCGCTGGCCGAGATCGAGGCCTGCCACTCGGTGGCGGGCGAGGAGAGCTACATCCTCAAGGTCCGGGTCCGGGCCCCGTCCGAGCTGGAGACGCTGCTGGCCCGGATCCGGGCCGAGGCGAACGTCTCCACCCGCACCACCATCGTCCTGAGCACGCCCTACGAGCAAAGGCCGCTGGACGTCTGAGCGTGGGCCGGTCAAGTTCGCCCCCGGATAGTGCAAGACACGCGCGCCCGACTTGTGCTTCGTCGGGGGTTTGAGGATTATTTCTTCCTGGCTGGGGGAAGGCTCGAGGCCGCACGGGGGAGGACCTGTCCCCTGCCGAAGGACCTCGCGTGCTGAATCGCTCTGTTCGCCCTGCCCTGATGTCCCTGCTGGCCCTCACCCTGGTCGGCTCCACCGCCCTCGTGGGCGCTCCGCCCGCCGGCGCCACCACCACCCGCGCCGCACGGATGGTCGAGAAGATCAACACCGCCCGGGCCAACCACGGGCTCCCACCGCTGCACACCAGCCCCGACCTGATGGCGGCCGCACGGACCCATTCCAGCGCCATGTCCGGTCAGGGGCTGCTGTTCCACACGGCCTCGTTCTCGTCCCTGTGCTGCTGGAACGCCATCGCCGAGAACGTCGGGATGGGCTACAGCGTCCGGGACCTGCACCGTGCCTTCATGCACTCGGCACCCCACCGCGCCAACATCCTCGACCGGCGGATGGAGCAGGTGGGCGTCGGCTTCGTCTCGGTCAACGGCCAGCTGTGGGTGACGGAGGTCTTCCGCAGCCGGGCGTGACCCCAGCCCGTTCTGGTCATTGACAGGCGCCGCG
>JAVEDA010000283.1 GCA_030841195.1 Actinomycetota bacterium
GCCGTCGCACCCTCCGGCAGCGCGCCGACCAGCTTGAAGCCGACGACCTTCGGGATGAGCATCGACACGGGCTGGCCGAGCATCGCGGCCTCCGCCTCGATGCCGCCGACGCCCCACCCGAGCACCCCGAGCCCGTTCACCATCGTGGTGTGCGAGTCGGTGCCGACCAGGGTGTCCGGGTAGGCCACCCCGTCCCGCTCGAAGACGACGCGGGCCAGGTACTCGATGTTCACCTGGTGCACGATCCCGGTGCCAGGCGGCACGACCTTGAAGTCGTCGAAGGCGGTCTGGCCCCAGCGCAGGAACTGGTAGCGCTCGGCGTTGCGCTCGTACTCGAGCTCGACGTTGCGCTCGAAGGAGTCGGGGGCCCCGAACAGGTCGGCGATCACGGAGTGGTCGATCACCAGCTCGGCGGGCGCCAGCGGGTTGATCCGCGCGGGGTCGCCGCCGAGCTCCTGGACGGCCTCGCGCATGGTGGCCAGATCGACCACGCAGGGGACGCCGGTGAAGTCCTGCATCACGACCCGGGCGGGGGTGAACTGGATCTCGGTGTCCGGCTCCGCCGTGGGGTCCCAGGCGGCGAGCGCGCGCACGTGGTCAGCGGTGATGTTCGCGCCGTCCTCGGTCCGCAGCAGGTTCTCCAGCAGGATCTTCAGCGAGTACGGGAGCTTCTGGGCGCCGTCCACCTTGTCCAGCCGGTAGATCTGGTACGACGAGCCGCCCACCTCTAGCGTGTCCTTGCTGCCGAAGCTGTCCTGCCCGACATGGCCCTGACTGCTGCTCGCCACGAGCGGCTCCTCTCGTCGTCCAACGCTGTCGATCCTGCCCGCTCCGCGGTCACCGTCACACCCCGGCCCGGTCAAGGTATCTCGACATCAAGATACTTGTCCACCTGTGCGGTCTCGTGTACCGGCCCGCGAGAGGATGCCTCGATGAGCACCGACCCGCGGCAGGTCCGCGACAGCCTGCAGCGCCAGTCGTTCATGCGCCTGCTCGGTGCGCACGCGCCGGTGATCGAGCCCGGACATGTGGTGATCGAGCTGCCGTTCCGTGAGGACCTGTGCCAGCAGAACGGCTACCTGCACGCCGGCGTGCTCACCTCGGTGGCCGACTCGGCCTGCGGCTACGCCGCCCTCACCCTGATGCCGCTGGGCAGCGACGTGCTCAGCGTCGAGTTCAAGGTGAACCTGCTCGCACCCGGCCGCGGCGACGTGTTCCGGGCCGACGCCCGGGTGGTGCGGTCCGGTCGGACGCTCACCGTCTGCCAGGCAGAGGTGACCGCGGTCGCCGCCGGCCAGCCCGACGTCAGCATCGCCCTGATGCAGGCCACGATGATCGTGCGGCCGCAGGTCAGTTGACCGGCTTGGCTGCGTACTCCACCCACGACACGGGCGGGCCGCCGGCGGCCTGCGACACGAACTGGTCCAGGAACCAGCGCCGGTAGGTTACGAGCTTCTCCGGGGTCGCCAGGGTGAGCAGCAGCTTGCCCCGCCGGCAGTAGTCGTCCACCTCGTCCAGGATGTCGCCCAGGTGGGCGGCCGCCGCGGCGGCCGACCTCGGCACCCGGTAGGTCATGTCGAGCCGGTCGGCCCCGGACTCGATCGCGGTGCGGAGCTGCTGCTCCTGCTCGGCAGTGAACATCGAGTAGCGCGTGCTCAACGTGCCGACCAGCTCGACGAACCGGACCGGCAGCGCAGCCGAGTCACCCTCCTGCCGCAGCTGCTCGGCCACGAGCACGAGCTCGCGGGTCAGCTCGTCGTTCTGCTGCTGCGCCTCGAGCTGCACGTCGACGGGGAGCCCGACGATCTCTACGGTGATCAGGTCCTCGGCGAGCGCGTCGTCGACCGTGCTCATGCCGCGAACGCCAGCGACACACCCGTGCGGCCGCCGGTCGTGGCCGGCGCGTGCGCGATGACGTCGTCGTCGTCGTCGATCTCGTCGGCGTCGTCGAGGTCGAAGTCGGGGAGCGCGTCGTCGCTGCCGACCCGGCACCACACCGTCTTGCCGGTGGGACTGGACTCGACCCCCCAGGCCTCGCTGAGCGCCTCGACGAGCGCGATGCCGCGGCCGGTGGTTGCTCCGGTGCCGTAGTGCCGTTGCTGCGGCATCATCTGCGACGAGTCGGAGACCTCGACCAGCAGGTGCCCGTCGTCGAGCTGCAGGTGCACGGTGTAGGCGCTGCGCGCGTGCAGGGCGGCGTTGGTCGCGAGCTCGGTGAGCACCTGGGGTGCCGCAAGCTCGAACCCCTCGACCGCCCAGTCCGCCAGCGCGTGCCGCAGGAAGTTCCGGGCCTGGCTGACCGAGGAGAGGGCCGCCGGCAGTGTGAGCGAGGCTTCGGGCACACCCGCAGCCTAGATCAGGTGGCGGCCGGCTCCAGCACTGCCACGCACTCCACGTGGTGAGTCATCGGGAAGATGTCGAAGGCACGCAGAGCGCCAAGGCGGTAGCCACGCTCGGCGAACCAGGTGAGGTCGCGGGCCAGCGCGGCCGGGTCGCACGCCACGTAGGACACCCGTCGCGGCCGCACCTGGCGGGCGACCAGGTCGACCACTGCGCGCCCGGCTCCCGACCGGGGCGGGTCGAGGACCACGAGGTCGGCCCGGCCGGTGCGCAGCCGGCGCAGCACGTGGTCTACCCGGCCGCGCTCGACCCGGACGGCGGGGAACTCGGCCAGGTTGTGCCGCGCGTCGGCCACGGCGACCCGGTCCGACTCGACCAGGGTGACCCGGCCGGTGGGACCCACGACCTCGGCCAGCCGGGCGGCGAACAGGCCGACCCCGCCGTACAGGTCCAGCGCCGTGTCCCCCGGTTGCGGCTGCAGACCGTCCATGACCGCGGCCAGCAGAGTCGCGGCCGCGCCCGGGTGGACCTGCCAGAAACCGCCGCCGGTCACCCGGAAGGCTCGGTCACCGACCACCTCGGTGAGGTCCCCGTCACCACGGCCGTCCGGGAGCACCAGCCGGTCCCCCGTCGCCACCGACGCCGACACCTCCACCGAGCCGGCTCCCGGCCAGGTCCGGCGGGTGACCCCGGCCTGGTCGACGAGCGGATGGGCGATCCGGCACGAGTCGACCGGCACGACTTCGTGCGAGCGGTGCCGGCGCAGGCCGGCCGACCCGTCCTCGGCCACCGCCCAGGTGACGCGGGTGCGCCAGCCGAGCCCGTCGACGTCCCCGGGCACCGGCTCGACGTCCACCGCGACGTCGAGGTGGGCGAGGTGGGACAGCTGCTCGCGCACGACCTCGGCCTTGAGCGCCCGCTGGGCGGGCACCGACACGTGCTGCCAGTCGCACCCCCCGCATCGGCCCGGGCCGGACCACGGGCAGGGCGGGGGCACCCGGTCCGGCGACGGCGCGAGCACCTCGACGGCGTCCGCCCGCCAGAACGACGACCCCTCGGCGCCGTCGGTGACGACCGCCCGGACGGTCTCGCCCGGCAGCGTGTGCCGAACGAACACGACCCGGCCCTCGTGCCGAGCGACGCAGTGGCCCCCGTGGGCCACCGGGCCGACCGCCACCGTCAGCGACGTGCCGACCGCCGAGCGGCCCTGCCGGGCGCTGCTCAGGACAGCCCTCCGCCCCTGCCCAGGTCTCCCCTGCGGGCAGCACCGGGCGCGGTGGCCTCGGCTCTGTCCTCGAGCCCCTGCGAGCTCTTCAGCTGCCACGGCACGCTGGTGACCATCACACCGGGGGTGAACAGCAGCCGGCCCTTCAGCCGCAGCGCGCTCTGGTTGTGCAGGAGGTGCTCCCACCAGTGGCCGACGACGTACTCCGGGATGAGCACCGTGACCAGGTCCCGCGGGCTGCCTCGGCGGACGCTGCGCACGTAGTCGATGATCGGGTCGGTGATCTCGCGGAACGGCGAGTCCAGCACCTTGAGCGGCACCGGGATCCGTCGTCGATCCCACTCCGCCTGCAGGGCCCGGGTCTCTTCCGCGTCGACGCTGACCGTCACCGCCTCCAGCGTGGTCGGGCGCATCGCCCGGGCGTAGGCGACGGCGCGCATGGTCGGCTTGTGGATCTTCGACACGAGGACGATCGCGTGGGTCCGCGCGGGCAGGACGGTGTCCTCGTCGTCGTCGACCACCAGCTCCCGGCTGACCCCGTCGTAGTGCCGATGGATGCCCTTCATGAGGGCGAACAGCACGATCATCGCGGCGATCGCGATCCAGGCGCCGAGCAGGAACTTGGTGATCAGCACCACCACGAGCACCAGCCCGGTCACCGTCAGGCCGACGCCGTTGATGACCCGGCTGCGCTTCATCCTGGCCCGCGCCGACGGGTCCTGCTCGGTGCGCAGCAGGCGAGTCCAGTGCCGGACCATGCCGGTCTGGCTCAACGTGAACGAGACGAACACGCCCACGATGTAGAGCTGGATCAGCCGGGTCACCTCTGCGTTGAAGCTGACGATCAGCACGATGGCGAACCCGGCAAGGATGATGATGCCGTTGCTGTAGGCCAGCCGGTCCCCGCGGGTGTGCAGCTGTCGGGGCAGGTACCGGTCCTGGGCCAGGATCGAGCCGAGCACCGGGAAGCCGTTGAAGGCGGTGTTGGCGGCGAGGACGAGGATCAGCCCGGTGACCGTGGTCACGATCCCGGCCATCAGCGGCGCGTTGTCGAAGATGGACTTGGCCAGCTGGCCGATCACCGGGTCCTGGGCGTAGTGGACGTTGTGCTCGGGGAAGAACACACCTCCCTGGGATGCCACGCCCTTCTCGCCGTTGAGACGCAGCTGCCCGACCTCGTTCTCGGCGAACCGCAGGCCGCTGATCTTGGCCAGCACGATGATGCTGACCATCATCGTCACGGCGATGGTGCCGAGCAGCAGCAGCGTGGTGGCGGCGTTCTTCGATTTGGGCTTCTTGAACGCGGGAACCCCGTTGCTGATGGCCTCGACACCGGTCAGCGCCGCACAGCCGGACGAGAAGGCCCGCAGCAGCAAGAAGGCGCCGGCCAGTCCGTTGATGCCGTCCGAGTACTTCTCCCCGGCCGTCAGCGTGAAGATGTGGCTCTCGACCGGCGGCAGGTGCCCGAAGGCCAGCCGGAGGAAGCCGAAGGCCGCCATCCCCAGGACCGCGGCCATGAAGGCGTACGTCGGCACCGCGAACGCCGTCCC
>JAVEDA010000291.1 GCA_030841195.1 Actinomycetota bacterium
GCCGGCTGGTGGAGTACTCGACCACCGCTCCGCTGTCGGTCGACGACGCGCGCCAGGCGGTCTCGGACGCCGGCTTCCCGCGGGCTGTCGTGCAGGAGAGCGGCGACGACAACATCTCGGTGCGCACGGGCGACATGACCAACGACCAGGAGGCAGAGATCCGGGCCGCGCTGAGTGGTGTCGCTGACGGCAAGGTCACCAAGCAACGGGACGAGCTGATCGGGCCGAGCCTCGGCGACGAGCTGCGCACCAAGGCGCTGATCGCGCTGGGTGTCGCGCTCGCGGTGCAGCTGTTGTACCTGGCCATCCGGTTCCGCTGGACGCTCGGCGCGGCCGCCGTCATCGCCATGGCCCACGACGTGCTCGTCCTGGTCGGGGTGTTCGCCTGGCTGGGCAAGCCGGTCGACGGGGTCTTCCTGGCCGCCTTGCTGACGGTCATCGGCTACTCGGTGAACGACTCCGTGGTGGTCTTCGACCGGGTCCGCGAGCTCTGGGGGTCGCAGCGCAAGCTCGGCTTCGCCCGGGTGGTCAACTCGGCGATCGTGCAGACCGTGCCGCGCACGGTCAACACCGGTCTCGGGGCCGTCTTCATCCTGTCGGCCCTGGCCGTCCTGGGTGGCGACTCGCTCACCGACTTCGCGCTGGCCCTGCTCATCGGCATCGGTGTGGGCACCTACTCGTCGATGTTCACGGCGGGGCCGCTGGCGATCGAGTTCGAGCGGCGCAGCCCGTCGCCGCCGCCCCCGGCGAAGCAGGCACGTCCGGCTCGGCCGCGGTACGACCGCGACAGCAGCGGGGCGGTGGTGTGAGGGCCCCGGTTTGACGCCGTGACACGGTGCCGTGTCTGCTTCCGACCATGCCCGTCCCCGCCCGCGACGTCGTCCCGCTGCGGACGGCGGCGCGGGTGTGGGCACTGGTGGCGCTCCAGTCGTTCGGCGGCCCGGCCGGGCAGATCGCGGTCATGCAACGCACCTTGGTCGAGGAGCGCCGCTGGATCGGTGCTGGGCGGTTCCAGCACGCGCTGAACTTCTGCACGATCCTGCCGGGGCCCGAGGCGATGCAGCTGTCGGTCTACATCGGCTGGCTGCTCAACGGGGTCCGGGGCGGACTGGTCGCGGGCACGCTGTTCGTGCTGCCGGGGGTCGTGGCGCTTTTCGCGCTGTCCGCGATCTACGTGGCGTTCGGTACGACGACGCTGGTGGCCGCCGTCTTCGCCGGCATCGCGCCGGCCGTGCTCTCGATCGTCGCGCAGGCCGTCGTCCGGGTCGGCCGCCGTGCCCTCGGGCGCCCGGCGTTAGTAGCGATCGCGGTTGCCGCATTCGCGGCGCTGGCCCTGCTGGCCGTGCCGTTCCCGCTGGTGGTGCTGGTGGCCGCGGCGGCGGGCTGGCTGCTCGGTCGCCACCGCCCCGGCTCGGTGACGCCGGACGTGACCGACGACGAGGGCCCGGCGCCGCTGGTGGCCGACGACGCGCTGCACGACGAGCGGCCCGCGCGCCGGCGTACCGGCCTGGTGCTGCTCGTGGGTCTGCTGGTCTGGTGGGTCCCGGTGTTCCTCGTCGTCGTCTGGACCGGCCGTAGCAGCACGCCCTCGACGCAGGGCTTGTTCTTCTCCGGCACCGCGCTGGTGACCTTCGGCGGCGCCTACGCGGTGCTGTCATACGTCGCGCAACGGGCGGTGGAGACCTACGGCTGGCTGAGCCCGAACGAGATGGTCCGCGGCCTCGGCCTCGCGGAGACCACGCCGGGACCGCTGATCATGGTAGTGCAGTTCGTCGCGTTCCTGGGCGCGTACCGGAACCCGGGCGACCTGAACCCATGGGTCGCGGCGACGGTCGGGGCGCTGCTGACGACCTGGGTGACCTTCGTGCCGGCATTCCTGCTGGTGTTCCTCGGCGCGCCCTACGTGGAGCGGTTGCGGCACAACCGCACCGTGGCGGACGCCTTGTCCGGGGTCACCGCCGCGGTCGTCGGCGTGATCGCCAACCTGGCGCTGTACTTCGCGCTGCACACGCTGTTCGACGAGGTGGAGCAGAAGACGTGGGGACCGCTGCAGGTCGCGGTGCCGGACCTGGCGTCGCTGCGGCCGGTGGCCGTCGTGATCGCGGTGGTGGCCGCCGTGCTGCTGTTCCGGCTCAACTGGCCGGTGCTGCGTACCCTCGGCGTCTGCGCCCTGCTTGGCATTATCGCCGCGCTCCTAGGTCTCCCGCTCACCTGAGCGGATGCTACGTGGTCGACCCCACGGTCGAGGGCATGCGGGAGGAGCTCGAGCTCGGCATCGAGCTGCTCGGTGCGGACGCGGTGCTGACCAGCCTGCTTTAGGCGAGCGTGTTCACCGTCGCGGGCGGCGGCGAGGAGCCTTCCAGTCGGCCAGCCGGCCGCCGCGCGAGACGGCGCGTAGCCGTCGCTCCACCTCGGAGCGCACCGACTCGGTCGTGACGAGGAGCAGGTCGTCGCCGACCTGGATCACCGTGCTCGGTCGTGGCACCAGGGCCGACCCGGCGCGGACGACCAAGGTGACTGCCGCACCGACCGGCAGGCTGAGCTCGACGATCTCGACCCCGGCCAGCCGCGAGCCATCGTCGACGTGCACCTGCAGCAGGTCGGCGTCCAGCCGGGTGAGCGGCGAGGACTCGATGTCCAGCCGCTGCGCCTCGCCCTCCGCGGTCACGCCGAGCCGTTTCGCTACCCACGGCAGGGTGGGCGCCTGCACCAGCGTGAACACCACGACCAGGACGAAGACCAGGTTGAAGACGTCGTCGTCAGCGGGCACCGTCGCGAGCACGACCGGCACCGCGCCGCGCAGGCCGGCCCAGGACAGCAGCACCCGTTCCGCCCGGGTGGTCGGGAAGTGCCAGGACGTCCGGCGCAGCTGGAACGGCAGCATCGACGCGAACACCGACAGCGGCCGGGCCAGCACCAGCAGCACCAGCCCGACACCGAGGGCCGGCAGGATCGACGGGCCGAGCTCGGACGGCGTCGCCAACAGGCCCAGCATGACGAACAGGCCGATCTGGGCCAGCCAGGCCGTCCCCTCGACGAAGCCGCGGGTCGCCGACCGGTGCGGCAGCCGCACATTGCCCAGCACCAGCGCCGCGAGGTAGACCGCGAGGAAGCCGCTGCCGTGCGCCACCGCCGCCGCGCCGTACGCGGTCACGCACAGCGCGAGCACCGCGAGCGGGTACAGGCCCGACGATGGCAGTGCGATCCGTCGAACGCCCCAGGCGCCGGCGTAGCCGACGGCCAGACCCACCACGGCCCCCAGCACCAGCTCGTAGCCGATGAGCAGCAGCAGCTCCCACCAGGTCGGAGCCGACGCCCCGGCCAGCGCGACGACGAGGATCACCACCGGCGCGTCGTTGAAGCCGGACTCCGCCTCGAGCAGACCGCCCAGCCGCGGCGGCAGCGGCACCTTGCGCAGCACCGAGAAGACCGCGGCAGAGTCGGTCGGAGCAAGCACCGCACCGATCAGCAGCGCGTCCTGCCAACCCACGTCCAGCAGCAGGTGCGCGGCAACTCCGACGACCCCCACCGACACCGCGGTGCCGATCGTCGCCAGCGCCGCCGCCGCGGGCACCACCGAGCGGATGCTCTGCCACGGCGTCGTCAGTCCGCCCTCGGCCAGGATCACGACCAGCGCCGCATAGCCGAGCGACCGGGCGAGCGTGTTGTCGTTGAAATCCAGGCCCAGCGCGTCCTCGCCGAGCACCAGCCCGAGACCCAGGTAGAGCAGTAGCGTCGGCAGCCCGCTGCCGACGGCCAGCCGCACGGCCGCGATCGACACCAGCAGCACGACCGCGCCGACGAGGAGGAAGAGGTCCAGCTCGTGCGTGCTCATAGGCCCCCGTCCACCAGATGGCGGGCGCCCGACGGGGTGACGACGCCGGTGACCCTCTGGTCGTGCGCCTCAGCCGGTACGCCGGGGAGGAGCTCACCGTCGTACAGCAATGCCGTCCGTGGCCGGCCGGCCGGGACCCGCGCCAGCGCGCGGTCGTAGGAGCCGCCGCCGCGTCCCAGCCTGGCCCCGTCCGCGCTCACGGCCAGCGCCGGCACCAGCACGACGTCCGCGTCGGCGACGGCGTCCAGGCCCAGCCGCGGCCCCTCGGGAGCCCACACGCCACGCGGGCCGGGCGACATCTGCTCCCGGTTCTCGTAGATTGCCCAGTCGAGGTCGAGGTCCTCCCGCAGCACCGGCACCAGCACGCGGGCATTCCTCGACCGGAGCACGTCCAGGAGCTCAGCGGTCGGCGGCTCCGTGCCGATGGAGACGTAGACGGCCACGATCCGGGCGGTCATGACTTCGGGAAGGGTGAGGACGGCGGCGGTAAGCGAGGACGCGGCCTCGGCGCGAGCTGCGGCGGGCATCGCCCGGCGTGCGGCGAGCACTGCGGCGCGCAGGGCAGCCTTCCGCTCCCGCATCGAGGCGCCCCGGCCGTCCATCGTGGCATCGTCCCAGTCGGCGCGGTGCCGGGGTAAGGACGCCCACCCGGCGGACGGCAAGCACGGGGAGAGGACGGTGAGCACGTGAGCCTGCGACGACGGCTGTGGTTGGTGCTCGGCGGGCTCTTCCTCGTCCCGCTGGCCGTCGGCGCCCTGGTGCTGCTGCTCGTGTTCCCGGACGCGCGCAACGAGCAGGTGGCCACCAACGTCGACGTCGCCGCCGTAACCGTCCGTGTCGAGCTCACCGACGAGTGCCGCAGCGTCGGCCTCGCGGCGCGGGCCGGCGCACTCGAGTCGGTGGTCAGCGATCCCGAGCTGGCGGTCGGCAACCTGGTTAGCAGGGGCGACGTGGACTACGCCGCTGTGATCGACGGGTCCGGCGTCCCGCTGGCCACCGCGGGTCAGCTGCCAGGCGGCAGCTCACAGCCGGCCCAGCTCCGGCAGTGCTCGGCCCAGCGGCCGACCGGTGCCGGTGCCGTCGTCGCCGAGCGGGTCAGCATCAACGACCCGGCCCATCCCGGCCGGGTCGTCGTCGTCGCCAAGCGGCTTGACCGCGAGCTGCTCGACGAGATCCGCTCCCGCAGCGGCACGTCCGGCCAGGTTGTCCTGCTGGACGGCAAGCGCGTGGTGGTCTCCAGCCTCGGCGCGAGCACGACACGTGCTCTGGTGAACAGCACCGACGGTCGCACCGGCCGGGTGCAGCTGGACGGCTGGGTCGC
Organism: Actinomycetota bacterium; assembly: GCA_030841195.1. Classification (GTDB taxonomy): domain Bacteria; phylum Actinomycetota; class Actinomycetes; order JACCUZ01; family JACCUZ01; genus JAVEDA01. Next base: position 5,157 of record JAVEDA010000291.1, read on the forward strand.
CCGGGTGGACCCGCCCGGGCGCGACACCCCGTGGACCGTCGTCGTGGCCGCGCAGGACCCGGACACCGGCTCGCGCACCGGCCTGCTCCTCCTCATCCTGCTGGCTGCAGCCGTGGTAGCCGGAGTTCTCGTGACCCTGGTGGCTCGGGGCCTCAGCCAGCCCTATACCGACATCGCCGACGCCGCCGAGCGGGTCGCTCGTGGCGACCTCGACACGGACATCACCCCTGCCACCGATCGCGAGGCGGGCCGCCTCGGCAGCGCCTTCAACCAGATGACCGGCGAGCTGCGGCGCAGCATGGCGGCGCTGGAACGCAGCCGCGAAGACCTGCGCGACTCGCTCGAACGCATCGGCGACACCCTCACCAGCACCCACGACCTCGACGGCCTGCTGCAAGTCGTGCTGGAGACGGCTGTGGTCACGCTGCAGGGAAAAGCGGGTGTCGTGCTGCACCTCTCGGCCGACCGCCTGCAGCTCGTGGGCGAGCACGGCCTGCACGACGCCGGCCTGCCGGCACCTGCAGCCGTCTCGCCGGGCATCGGTGTCCTGGGCCAGGTCGTGTCGAGCGGCGAGGGGGTGCGTGGCCGGATCGGCTCCGGGCCGCCGGAGCTCGCGCCGGTCGCCACCGAGCCCGGCCGCGGCGACGTGTTGGCGGTGCCCATCCGCAGCATGAGCAACGTGATCGGCGTGATCGCCCTGTACGACCGGATGGACGGTCGCCCGTTCGAGGCGGCCGACGAGGACGCCCTGCGCACCCTCGCCGGCCAGGCCAGCATCGCGGTCGACAACGTGCACCTCCACCACGAGGCGCAGCGGCTCTCGACAACTGACCCCCTCACCGGGTTGTGGAACTTCCGCTACCTCTCGATGAGCCTGGCCCGCGAGATCGAGCGGTCCACCCGGTTCGACCGGCCGCTCGCCGTGCTCATGCTCGACCTCGACCACTTCAAGCTCGTCAACGACGAGCACGGCCACGCCCGCGGTGACAGCGTCCTGCGCGAGCTTGCGCACCGCGTGCAGGAGCAGATCCGCGAGGTCGACACGTTCGCGCGCTACGGCGGCGAGGAGTTCGTGGTGGTGCTGCCGGAGACAACGGTCGAGGGCGCGGCCCAGCTCGCGGAACGCATCTGCCAGGCGGTCCGGCGCGAGCCGTTCCTGTCCGAGGGTGAGCCGCCGCTCGACATCACCGTCTCGGTCGGCGGGGCAGCCTTCCCGGAGCAGGGCTCCACGCCCGCGACCCTGATGCGGTCGGCCGACCGGGCGCTGTACGTAGCCAAGGGCGACGGCCGCGACCGCTGGCACGTGCCTGGCGCTCCCGACGGAGCCGTGCCGGGCGGTTAGGGTCTCGTTCATGGCGACCGATCAGACGTCTGTCCGGCCGGTGACCAAGGCCGTCGTCACCGTCGCAGGCCTGGGTACCCGCTTCCTGCCTGCGACCAAGGCGACGCCGAAAGAAATGCTGCCGATCGTCGACAAGCCGGCCATCCAGTACGTCGTGGAGGAAGCCGTCGCCGCCGGCCTGGACGACGTGCTGCTGGTCACCGGCCGGAACAAGAACGCGATCGAGAACCACTTCGACCGCAACTGGGAGCTGGAGGCGGCCCTGGAGGCGAAGGGCGACCTGGAGCGACTCAAGCGGGTGCGCGAGAGCGCAGTCATCGCCGACCTGCACTACACCCGACAAGGTGACCCGCGCGGCCTCGGGCATGCAGTGCTCTGCGCCGCCCGACACGTCGGCCAGGAACCGTTCGCGGTGCTCCTCGGCGACGACCTGATCGACGAGCGCGACCCGCTGCTCACCACGATGCTGGACGTACAGGCCCGGCACGGCGGCAGCGTCGTCGCGCTGATGCAGGTGCCGCGCGACCAGATCAACCTCTACGGCTGCGCCGCCATCGAGGGTGAGCCCGACGACCTGGGGGCCGTGACCATCGTCGACCTGGTCGAGAAGCCTCCGGTCGCCGACGCGCCGAGCAACCTCGCGATCATCGGCCGTTACGTGCTCGACCCGGGGGTGTTCGACGTACTGCGAGAGACCGACCCGGGTCGTGGCGGCGAGATCCAGCTCACCGATGCCCTGCGGCGGATGGCCGTGAGCGGTGAGCACGGGCCGGTCCACGGGGTCGTCTTCACCGGGCGCCGCTACGACACCGGCGACCGGCTCGAGTACCTCAAGACGGTCGTCCGGCTGGCCGCCGAGCGGGCCGACCTGGGCCCCGACTTCAGCACCTGGCTGAAGGGCTACGTGACCGAGGAGCTCGGCCGATGACTGACCTGAAGAGCGTCGACCAGCACCTCAGCGACGTCCTCGCCGGCATCTCCCCGGTGGCGCCGCTGGACCTGCAGCTGCTCGACGCGCACGGTTGCATCCTGGCCGAGACCGTCACCGCCGAGGTCGACCTGCCCCCGTTCGACAACGCGTCCCATGACGGCTACGCCGTGCGGTACGCCGACGTGTCCAAGGCCAGTCCGACGGCACCCGTGCAGCTGCCGGTCGTCGGCGATGTTGCGGCCGGCTCGCAGGCGACATACACCGTGCAGCCCGGGCTGTCCGTGCGCATCATGACGGGGGCACCGGTGCCGGTGGGTGCCGACGCCGTCGTACCGCTGGAGTGGACCGACCGCGGACTGGCCGCGGTGACCATCACCCAGGCCCCCGAGGTCGGCGCGCACATCCGTCGGTCCGGTGAGGACGTGCACCGCGGGGACGCGGTGCTGGAGGCCGGCACCCGGCTCGGCCCCGGCCAGCTCGGCCTGCTGGCCGCGGTCGGGCGCGACCGCGTCGTGGTCCGCCCCCGGCCGCGGGTCGTGATCATCTCGACCGGCAGCGAGCTGGTGGAGCCCGGCACCCGGCCGGCGGCCGGCCAGATCCACGAGTCGAACTCCTACATCCTCACCACGGCTGCGCGCGAGGCCGGCGCCACCGCGTTCCGGGTCGGCATCGTGCCCGACGACTCGCGCACTCTGATGAACGCGATCGAGGACCAGCTGATCCGCGCCGACCTCGTGCTCACCAGCGGCGGCGTGAGCGTCGGCGCCTACGACGTCGTGAAGGAGGTCCTGTCCCGGCTCGGCACGGTGACCTTCGAGGGCGTGGCGATGCAGCCCGGGAAGCCGCAGGGGTTCGGGACCATCGGCCCCGACAGCACGCCGATCATCACGCTGCCGGGCAACCCGGTCTCGTCGTACGTCTCCTTCGAGGTGTTCGTGCGCCCGGTGATCCGCAAGATGCTCGGCGTGGAGCCGCTGCACCGGCCGACCGTGCGCGCGGTGTGCCTGGAGGGCTTCGAGTCGCCCGCGGACAAGCGGCAGTACATGCGCGGTTGGTTGGACGTCGTCGACGGCCGGTACGTGGTCCGCCCGGTCGGCGGCGCGGGCTCGCACCTGGTCGGCGGGCTGGCGCACTCCAACTGCCTGATCGTCGTCCCCGAGGACGCCACCGAGGTTCCCGACGGCAGTGCCGTCGAGGTGATGGTGCTCGAGCGGCGGCTGTCATGAACAGCGAGCGGTTGACGCACGTCGACGAGAGCGGCGCCGCCCGGATGGTCGACGTGTCGGGCAAGGACGTCACTGTGCGCACGGCCACAGCGTCCGGCCGGGTGTTGGTGTCCCCGGAGGTCGTGGCGCTGCTGCGCAGCGGCGGCGTGCCGAAGGGCGACGCCCTCGCGGTGGCCCGGATCGCGGGCATCCAGGCGGCCAAGCGGACGCCTGACCTGGTGCCGCTGTGCCACCCGATCGCTATCCACGGCGTCGAGGTGGACCTGCAGGTGACCGACGACGCGGTGCTCGTGTCGGCCACAGTGCGCACCGCGGACCGCACCGGCGTGGAGATGGAAGCGCTCACGTGCGTTGCAGTCGCCGGGCTCGCCCTGGTCGACATGGTCAAGGCGGTGGACCGGGCCGCCACCATCACCGACGTGCGCGTCGAGTCGAAGAGCGGGGGCAGGTCGGGGGAGTGGCGGCGAACCCCGCCGTCCT
>JAVEDA010000298.1 GCA_030841195.1 Actinomycetota bacterium
AGATGTACCTCGTCGAGGGGCTCTCGGACGGCCGCTTCGCCATCATCAGCAAGACGCACCACGCCATGGTCGACGGGATGGGCGCGGTCGACATCGGCCAGGTCATCCTCGACACCAGCCCGGACCCGCGGGAGCGCCCGCAGGACACCTGGCGGCCCACGCCGGAGCCGTCCTGGGTCGAGCTGGTGGCCGGCGCGGTCGCCGAGACCGTGCGTCGTCCCCAGGCCGCCGTCGACACCTTCCGCGGCGGCCTGTCCGAGCTGAGCTCGGCGGCCGGCCGGGTGCTCGGCGCCGCCGGCGGGCTGCTCGCGGCCGCCACCAGCGCGGCCCGGGCTGCGCCGGAGAGCCCGCTCAACACGGTGATCGGCGAGCACCGTCGGTACGCCATGCTCGAGCTGGACCTCGACGACCACCGCCGGATCCGCAAGGCGCACGACGCGACCGTCAACGACGTCGTGCTCGCGACAGTGGCCGGCGCCCTGCGTGCCTGGCTGCTCACCCGCGGCCAGCGGGTGGGGCCGGCCACGACCGTGCGTGCGCTGGTGCCCGTCAGCGTCCGGTCCGAGGGCGAGAACGCGTCGTCCGGGAACCACGTCTCCAGCTACCTGGTCGACCTCCCGGTCGGCGAGCCCAGCGCCGTCATGCGGCTGCACCAGGTCTCCTACCGGATGCAGGCGCACAAGGAGACCGGCCAGGCCGTCGGGGCCACGTCCCTGGCCGGGCTGGCCGGCTTCGCACCGCCGACGCTGCACTCGCTCGGCGCGCGGGTCGCGAGCGGCCTGTCGAAGCGCTGGTTCAACCTCGTGGTCACCAACGTGCCCGGCCCGCAGCAGCCGCTCTACGCCGGGGACGCGCGGATGCTCGCGGCCTACCCGGTCGTCCCGCTGGCCAAGGGCCAAGCCCTCACCATCGGCCTCACGTCGTACGACGGCCGGGTCTTCTACGGCCTGAACGCCGACCGGGACGCGATGTCCGACGTCGACGTGCTCGCCCAGTGCCTCGGCGACGCGCTGGCCGAGCTGCTGGAGACGGTGCGGTGAGAGCGACCCGATGAGGCGCACGCGACGGGGGCTGGTGCTGGGGGCGGGTGGTGTCCTCGGCGCTGCCTGGACGATCGGCGCGCTCGACGCCCTGGCCGAGACCGAGGGGTTCGCCCCGCACGAGGCCGACATCATCGTGGGTACCTCCGCCGGGTCGGTGCTCGCAGCCCTGCTCGGCTCCGGTTTCACTGCGGCTGACCTCCTGCAGCACCAGCGGGGGATGCCGCTGTCGCGCGAGATCGCGCTGGAGTGGAGCTACGACGAGTCGACCGGCGGGTCGCACCCCACCCGCCCGCGGCTCGCGGTCGGCTCGCCCGCCCTGCTGCGCAGGTCGTTGGCCCGGCCGCGCCAGGTGCCACCGCTGGCCGTGCTGGCCGCACTCACCCCACCGGGGACAGGCACCCTGGCCGAGGTCGGCGCCATGGTGCGCTCCGTCGCGGGCGACGGCGGGTGGGCGCCGCGGGACGGCGTCTGGGTGGTGGCGATGGACTACGACTCCGGCCGCCGGGTCGCCTTCGGCCGCGAGGGGTCGCCACCGGCCCGGCTGGACGAGGCGGTCACCGCTTCGTGTGCGATCCCCGGCTGGTACGCGCCGGTCTCCGTCGACGGTCGCCGGTACGTCGACGGCGGCACCCTGTCGGCGACCAGCGCCGACCTGCTGGCGCGCGAGGGTCTCGACGAGGTCTACGTGCTGGCGCCGATGGCGTCGTTCGTCAGCGACCAGCCGCGGCAGGTGGCCGCCCGGCTGGAGCGCCGGCTGCGGCGGCAGGTGACCCGCAAGCTGGTGCAGGAGGCACAGACCGTCAGCCGCGGTGGCGCGGCCGTCACGGTGCTCACCCCCGGCCCCGAGGACCTGGCCGAGATCGGCGCCAACCTGATGGACCCGCACAGGCGGCTGGCCGTGCTGGAGACCTCGCTGCGCACCAGCCGGGTGGCGCTGGCCGACCCGCAGCCCGACGAGCTCGACCAGAGCCCGCAGGGCAGGTCGCTGCGGTCCCGCCTGCGCGGCGAGGCACCGGTGGCGTACTAGTGCGGGTCTACCTGCCGAGCACCCGGAAGGGGCTGCGGGCGGCGCTCGAGGCCGGCCAGGTCGAAGCGGCGGTGGGCTACGCGGTGACCCCGGCCCTGCGCGAGTGGTACGTCGAGGGCGACCTGGAAGAGCTGGAGTACGCCGCCTCGACCGCGGCGGCCCGGGCGTCGTTGCGGCTGCTCGCCGGCGGCGACGACGACTGGCGCCGGGTGGTGCTCGCGGCCGAGCTGCCCGACGGCGACGCGCGCCCGGCCCCCGAGGTGCACCGCGCCGCGGTGCGGCTGGCCGGACCGGTTCCGTGGCGGGTGGTCGAGTCGGCCCTGGTCGACGACGGCTCCGCCGCTCCCGACGTACGCCGGGGAGCGGAGGCCTTGCACGCGGCCGACGCCGGCGATGGTGACCCCGAGGACGCCGCCTTCCTGGTCGACGCGGTCGACGACCACGAGCTCGGCTGGTATGCCCTGCAGGAGCTGGACGACCTGCTCGGCGGCCCCGCCTGAGGCCGTGCGGCCTGAGACGTCCGGAGCGTGGCACCATGACGAGCATGGACGCCGTCACCCAGGTTCCCGCCCCCGTCAACGAGCCGGTCCGGCAGTACGCCCCCGGCAGCGCCGAGCGCACCGAGCTCGAGAGCACCCTCAAGCGGATGGCCAGCGAGCCCCGCGAGCTGACCATGGCGATCGGGGGCGAGCACCGGTTCGGCGCCGGCGACGAGCTCGAGGTGGTGCAGCCGCACAACCGGCACCACGTCCTGGGCACGATGCGCGGTGCGACCCACGAGGACGCCCGGGCCGCCGTGGACGCCGCCAAGGCTGCCGCGCCGGAGTGGCGGGCGATGTCCTTCGACGACCGGGCGGCCGTGCTGCTCAAGGCCGCCGACCTGCTGGCCGGCCCGTGGCGCGCCACCCTGAACGCCGCCACCATGCTCGGCCAGTCCAAGACCGCGATCCAGGCCGAGATCGACTCCGCCTGCGAGCTGATCGACTTCTGGCGCTTCAACGTGGCGTTCGCCCGGCAGATCTACGCCGAGCAGCCGATCTCCTCGCCCGGTGTGTGGAACCGCACCGACCACCGCCCGCTGGAGGGCTTCGTCTACGCGATCACGCCGTTCAACTTCACCGCGATCGCCGGCAACCTGCCGACCGCGCCGGCCCTGATGGGCAACACGGTGGTGTGGAAGCCGGCACCGACCCAGCAGTACGCGGCGCACCTGCTGATGGCGTTGCTGGAGGAGGCGGGGCTGCCGCCGGGCGTCATCAACATGGTGACCGGGCACGGCAAGGTGGTCTCCGACGTGGCGCTGGCCGACCCCGACCTCGCGGGCATCCACTTCACCGGCTCGACGCCGGTGTTCCAGGGCATCTGGAAGCAGATCGGGCAGAGCATCGCGTCCTACAAGTCCTACCCGCGGATCGTCGGCGAGACCGGCGGCAAGGACTTCATCGTCGCCCACCCCAGTGCCGACATGGACGTGCTGCGGACCGCCATGGTGCGCGGTGCCTTCGAGTACCAGGGTCAGAAGTGCTCCGCGGCCTCCCGGGCCTTCGTCCCGCAGAGCCTGTGGACGGTGATCCAGGACGACCTCGTCGCGCAGACCGAGTCGATCACCATGGGAGACGTCACCGACTTCTCCAACTTCATGGGTGCGGTGATCGACGACCGGGCGTTCGCCAAGCACCGCGCCGCGATCGACCGGGCGCACGCCACGCCGTCGATCGAGGTCTTGGCCGGCGGCACGTACGACGACACGGACGGCTGGTTCGTCCGGCCGACCGTCCTGCTCGGCAGCGACCCGGACGACGAGATCTTCTCCACCGAGTACTTCGGCCCGATCCTGTCCGTGCACGTCTACCCGGACGCCGACTACGACCGGGTGGTCGAGCAGGTGGACCGCGGGTCCTCCTACGCGCTGACCGGCTCGATCATCGCCCAGGACCGCACGGTGATCGCGGACGCGGCGGAGCGGCTGCGCTTCGCGGCCGGCAACTTCTACGTCAACGACAAGCCGACCGGGGCCGTGGTCGGCCAGCAGCCGTTCGGCGGTGGGCGCTCGTCCGGGACCAACGACAAGGCCGGAGCCCTGCAGAACCTGCAGCGCTGGACCTCCACCCGGTCGATCAAGGAGACGCTGGTCCCGCCGACGGACCACCGCTACCCGCACATGGGCTGACGGGCGACGTGCCACCCCCAACGGCCCGA
>JAVEDA010000341.1 GCA_030841195.1 Actinomycetota bacterium
GTTCCCTGGCCGGGGAGGGCGGGCAGGAGCAGAGGTCACCACGCCTCGACGAGAGCGAGATGCAAGCCATGCAGCACCGCAGGATCGGCCAGCAGACTGTCAGCGCGATCGGCCTCGGTGGGATGCCGATGTCGATCGAGGGCCGCCCCGACCGGGCCCGCTCGATCGCCGCCGTGCACGCCTCGCTGGACGCGGGCGTCACGTTGATCGACACCGCCGACTCGTACCACCTGAAGCCTGGCGAGGTCGGGCACAACGAGGAGCTGATCGCCGAGGCGCTGGCCTCGTGGGGCGGGGACACCGGCGACGTGCTGGTGGCCACCAAGGGCGGTCACCTGCGCCCCGGCGACGGCTCGTGGACCCTGGACGGCAGCCCCGAGCACCTGCGGGCCGCCTGTGACGCGTCGCTGAAGCGCCTCGGCGTCGAGGCGATCGGGCTCTACCAGTTCCACCGGCCGGACCCGAAGGTTCCTTACCTCGAGTCGGTCGGCGTCCTCGGCGAGCTGCTGGACGCCGGCAAGATCCGGATGGCGGGGATCTCCAACGCCGACCCGGACCAGATCCGCGCGTCCCAGGACGAGCTCGGCGGCCGGCTGGTGTCGGTCCAGAACCAGTACTCGCCGGCGTTCCGGAGCAGCCTGCCCGAGCTGCGCCTGTGCCAGCAGATGGGCCTGGCGTTCCTGCCGTGGAGCCCGCTGGGCGGCATCGGGAATGCCGGTGACCTGGCGACGCATGACGCGTTCGCGACCGTGGCGGCCGCGCACGGCGTCAGCCCGCAGCAGGTGACCCTGGCCTGGATGCTCGCGACCGCACCGGTCGTGGTGCCGATCCCGGGCGCGAGCCGGCCCGAGACGGCGCGCGACTCGGCGGCCGCCGCCGACCTGCGGCTGACCGATGACGAGCTGGCGACCCTGGACGCGTCCGTCGACGGCTGAACCGGGTGCGATCGCTAGGGTTTGTGCACCGAGCACCAAAGACGGGGAGCACCAGATGACCGAGGCCACCAGCGGCACGCCTGACGAGATCGATCCGCGGGTCGCAGAGCTGGTGATGGCTATCAGGGACCGGTTCGGGCTGCGCGGTCTGCGCGGCGCCCGGTGGATGATCGAGCAGGAGATCGCCCTGGCCGAGCAGGCGTTGGCCGAGCTCCCGACCGAGTAGCCGAAGTAGCCGAGGAGCCGAGGGCAGTCACTCCTCGCCGCGGCGCAGCCGCTTGGTCTCGCCGCGCCGCTTCTTGGCCGAGATCCGCCGCTCCTGGGACGCCCGCGACGGGCGGGTGGGACGGCGCGGCCGGGGCGGGGGAGCGGTGGCGTCCCGCAGCAGCGCCGCCAGCCGGGCCCGGGCGGCCCGCCGGTTCTGCAGCTGGGAGCGGTGCTCGGACGCGGTCACGGTGACCACCCCGTCGACCAGCCGGTCCGCCAGCCGGGCCAGTGCCCGCTCCTTGTGCACCGGGCCGAGCGCGGAGCTCGCGGCCAGGTCGAAGGACAGCTCGACCCGGCTGTCGGTGGTGTTCACCGACTGCCCGCCCGGCCCCGAGGACCGGGAGAACCGCCACCGGAGCTCGCCGCCGGGCACCAGCAGGCTGGGGCGGACCCGCAGGTCGGAGGGGTGGTCGCTCACGGTGCCCATCATCGCGCCCAGCGTCGCGGCGCCGTCCCCCGGTTGGCCCAGCGCCGGTTTGCCGATCTGTGACCTGTCCCTCTACCCTGTCCCGACCGCGCGCCGCGCGGTCCCACCGACGGCCCGCCGAATCCTGCCCGCCGTTGGGGGACGGTTTGAGACCAGTGGGCAGGAGTGGGGGAACCACCTTCGGGTGTGGCGACCTGTGGTGATCTGCACCGATCACCGGCCGGTCACGCATCCTCGGGGTGAAGCCGCAGCAATGCGGCCGGGCACTCTCTCGCCCGAACCCGACAGCTCACCTCGCAGGCGGCGAGAGGGAATGACCTATGGCGCAGCAGCGCGCTCAGAAGCGGTCCGGCAGGTCCGGCCGCGGGCGGCACCGTAAGCCCAGCAACCACACCCGCACCCTCGGCCTCGCGACCGCGCCCCTGGTGGCCGCGATCCCGCTGGCCGCCGCCAGCGCCTTGCCGGCCTCGGCCGCCACGAGCGCCTGGGACCGCCTGGCCGGCTGCGAGAGCGGCGGCAACTGGGACATCAACACCGGCAACGGCTACTACGGCGGCCTGCAGTTCGCCGACGGCACCTGGGACGGCAACGGTGGCGAGAAGTACGCCTCCCGGGCCGACCTCGCGACCCGCGCCGAGCAGATCGTGATCGCCTCGAAGCTGCTCAACAGCAGCGGCTGGGGCCCCTGGCCGGCCTGCAGCAGCCGGCTCGGCCTCGGTGCCGACGAGAAGCGCGAGGCCCTGGCCACCGCCGAGGCCATCAAGGCCCGGCTCAGCGGTGACCAGACCAGCACCTCCGACCCGACGACGGCTGACTCCACCAACTCCAGCGCCGAGAAGGTCGCCAAGGACAACCGGGTGCAGACCGAGCGCGCCAACCGCGGCAAGCACCGCAAGGCTGTGTCCTCGGCCGACGTCTACGTGGTCCGCAGTGGCGACACTCTGACGGCGATCGCCCGCAACCGGCACGTCCCCGGCGGGTGGCAGAAGCTGTACCGCATCAACAAGGACACGATCGGCTCGAACCCGGGCCTGATCCGTCCCGGGCAGCGCCTGCACCTCGGCTGACCCGCACCCCTCCGCAGTCCGCGCGGTCCCACCCTGCCCGGGTGGGGCCGCGCGGTGCGTTCAAGCGATCTCGAACCCGCGCAGGCCCTGCACCGGCTCCTCGGTCACCTCGACCGTCTCCACCCGGGCGTACGCCGGTCCCTGGCGCAGCCAGGCCAGCACGGCGGCCACCTGCTCCGGCGGGCCCTCGAGCACGACCTCGACCCGCCCGTCCGGCAGGTTCCGGGCCCGGCCGGCGACACCCCGGCCGGCCGCCTGCTGGCGGCTGCTGTCCCGGAAGAAGACGCCCTGCACCCGGCCGCTGACCAGCGCCCGGCGCCTGACCAGCGGGCCGGGCTGCGAGCCGTCGCCGGCCCCGCCGCTCACGGCGCCAGCGCCTCCAGCACCTCGAGCCCCCGGCGTACGGACTCGTCCGGGTCGGCGTCCGGCGACCCGACCTCGGAGTCGAAGTTCAGGTCCAGGAACACCTCGGTGACCCCTTGCTCGGCCAGCACCGCCAGGTCGGTGCGCACCTCGTCCAGGGAGCCGGTCAGGGGGCGCCGGTCAGCGGCCCCGCCCGGCCGGACCCGGACCACGCCTCGGGTCACGATGCGCACGGTGTCGGGGTCCCGGCCGGCGTCGCGCGCGGCGTCCCGCACGACGGCGGCAGCCGAGCCGATCGAGGCCAGGTCCTGCCCGCTGCTGCTGATCCAGCCGTCGGCGATGCGTCCGGCCCGTCGCAGCGCCGCCTCGACCCCGCCGCCCAGCAGCACCGGCGGCCGCGGGCGCTGCACCGGCTTGGGGTCGACCAGGGCCGGCCCCACGTCGTGGAACTCCCCGTGGAAGTCGACCACCCCGTCGGCGAAGCAGGCCGTGAGGCAGGCGACGAACTCCTCGGCCCTGGCCCCGCGCCGGTCGGTCGGGGCGCCGGTGGCGCGGTACTCCTCGGCGGCCCAGCCGAGACCCAGGCCGAGGTCCAGCCGGCCGCCGGAGACGGCGTCGAGGGTGGCGGCCTGCTTGGCCAGGAGCAGCGGCGAGAACCACGGCATGTTCAGGACCGCGACCCCAAGCCGGGCCCGGTCGGTCTGCCCCGCGAGGAAGGCGAGGGTCATCAGCGGGTCGTGCACGCTGCGGTAGACCGGCGGCCAGCGGCGCGGGTCGTCGGCGCTGGCCACGTCGGCGGGGTAGAGCAGCCGCTGGAAGGCCCACAGGGACGCGTAGCCGAGCTGCTCGGCCCGGCGGGCCAGGGCTACCTGGTTCGCGGGTGTTGCCCACGACCCGGACTGGGGGACGGCGAAGCCGAGGTCCATCCCCCCATCCTCACACGGCCTCCGTGCCGGTCAGTGGTCGGCGAAGCAGCGCCCCAGCCCGAGCTCCGCGAGGCCGCGGAGGTCGCCCGCGTGGTAGCGGGCCAGCGGGTAGCTGTTGGTGTCGTACATGACCTGGAAGGCATCGGTCACGTGTCCGAGCCCGACCAGGTGACCCAGCTCGTGCAGCAGCACGGCACGCGCCTTGGCGTCGTCGCCGGACTCAAGCTGGCGGGTGAGAGCAGGGCCGTTGAAGACCGCGATGCCGCTCACGTAGCGCTGGTCGGCACCGGTGCCGAACGGGTCGGGGCCGGCTCGACCGAGGATCCGGTCGCCCAGCATCGAGGTCTCGGTCGGGTCGGACCAGGTGACCAGGACCGGTGCCCACCGGTCGCCGTACCGCTCCGGCTGGAACGCCCGCCGGGCCGGGTCGGGGCCTTCGGTCGTGACGCCGTCGTCAAGGAACTGCAGGCCGGTGGCCGCGCTGAGCTCGCCGAGCACGGACAGCAGGAGGGACCGGCCACCCGGCGGCTCGCCATCCGGCCGGACCACGACGTGGATCGGCCGGCAGGGATCCCAGGCGACCGCCGTCCCGTCGGGGTGGGTCGCCAGGAAGCTGTAGCCACCGGTCCCCCCGGGGGCGATGGCCGGCCGACCGAGGGGAGCTGACGCCGCCTCGATCGGCGGTCGGGACGGGATGTCGACGCCGGGACGCTCGCCCGGGGGAGCGCTGGCGGCGCTCAGTGCCGCACAGGAGGTCAGGGTGCCGGTGAGGGCCACCGCGGCGAGAAACGCCGCGGCCCGGCGCCCGGCTGCGGCGAGGTCCACGACGGTTCATCGGCAGCCGCGGCGGCCGACCGTAGCCGCGGATGATCACGGGGTGCCTCGAGTGCCCCGAGTGGGATTCGAACCCACACTGGACGGTGTTTGAGACCGTTGGCTCTGCCAGTTGGCCTATCGGGGCGCGCGATCATCATGTCATCCACCGATAAGGTCGGACGGTGGTCGACGCGAGGCGCCGGGTGGTCATCGCCGAGGACGAGGCGCTGATCCGGCTCGATCTCCGCGAGATGCTCGAGGAGGAGGGTTACGAGGTCGCGGCGGAGGCCGCCGACGGCGAGTCCGCCGTCGCCCTGGTGCTCGAGCACCGGCCGGACCTGGCCGTCCTGGACGTCAAGATGCCCCGGCTGGACGGCATCTCCGCGGCCGAGCAGATCGCGGCGGCCCGGGCCGCACCGGTCGTGATGCTCACCGCCTTCTCCCAGCGCGAGCTGGTCGAGCGGGCCCGGACGGCCGGCGCCATGGCGTACCTCGTGAAGCCGTTCACCAAGGCCGACCTGGTGCCCGCGATCGAGATGGCGATGGCCCGGTACGACGAGCTGACCACCCTCGAGAGCGAGGTCTCCGACCTGCGGGAGCGACTGGAGACCCGCAAGTTGGTGGACCGGGCGAAGGGGGCCCTGCAGGACCGGCACGGCTTGGACGAGGCCGCCGCCTACCGGTGGATCCAGCGCACCTCGATGGACCGGCGGATGACGATGCGCGAGGTCGCCGAGCTGGTGGTTGTCGAGCTGCAACCACCCGCGGCACCCGGCCCAGCCTGACGGATGTCCGCCGTTGTCCGGTATCGGTGTGTCACCGCGGCGCCCGCTCAGCGCCGTCAGGTCACGACTTGGCAACGACGCCGCGTCTGATGGGTGCGAACGGCCGCATCCGGCCGCTGGGGTTCGATAGGTTCCCTGCGTCAGGCGCGAGCCTGCGCGGTCCGTTTCGGTCCGCGGTCCCTTTCGAAGGAGATGGTTCATGATCCGCCCCACCCCGCTTTGGCGGTCGGCCGCGGTCCTGGGTGTCGCTGGTCTGGTACTCACCGCTTGTGGTGGGAGCAGCGACACGGCCTCGACCACGCCCACGAAGTCCGGCTCGGCGTCCGCGCCGGCTGGCGCGAAGGGCGACGGCACGCTCAAGCTCGGCACACTGTTGCCGCAGACGGGGTCGCTCGCCTTCCTCGGCCCGCCCGAGTTCGCCGGCGTGGACCTCGCGGTGAAGGACATCAACGACGCCGGTGGCGTCAACGGCAAGCAGGTCGAGGTCACCAACTCGGACTCCGGTGACACCTCCACCGACACCGCCTCGCAGTCGGTCGACCGACTGCTCTCGAACAACGTCGACGCCATCATCGGCGCCGCGTCGTCCAGCGTCTCGCTCTCGGTGATCGACAAGATCACCGGTGCCGGCGTCGTGGAGATCTCGCCGGCCAACACCTCCGACGAGCTCACCAACTACGCCGACAAGGGGCTGTACTTCCGTACCGCACCGCCGGACGTCCTCCAGGGCCGGGTCCTCGGTGACCTGATCCTCGCGGACGGCAACTCGACGGTCGGCATCCTCGCTCTGCAGGACTCCTACGGCACCGGCCTGGCCGAGAACGCCACCAAGGCGATCGAGGGCGGTGGCGGCCAGGTCGTGAAGCAGGTCGTCTACGACCCGAAGGCCGCGTCCTTCGCCGCCGAGGTCGGCAAGATCAAGGCAGCCGACCCCGAGGCGATCGCGGTCATCGCGTTCGACGAGACCAAGAAGATCATCCCCGAGATGGTCAAGCAGGGCATCGGGCCGGACAAGAAGAAGATCTACTTCGTGGACGGCAACCTGGCCGGCTACGACAAGGACTTCCCGAAGGGCACCCTGACCGGCGTCAAGGGCACCCTGCCCGGCGTGGTGGCCGATGACAGCTTCAAGGCCCGCCTGATGACGGTGGACCCGAAGCTCACCGAGTTCGCCTACGCACCCGAGTCCTACGACGCGACGATCCTCGTTGCCCTGGCCGCTCAGGCCGCTGGCGACGACAGCGGCGCGTCCATCGCCTCGAAGATGCAGGAGGTGAGCGCAGGTGGCGAGAAGTGCACCTCGTTCAAGGACTGCATCGCCCTCCTCAAGGACAAGAAGGACATCGACTACGACGGCGTGAGCGGTCCGGTCGAGTTCAACGCGAAGGGCGACCCGAGCGAAGCCACGATCGGCATCTACCAGTACGGCGCCGACAACAAGTACACGTTCGTCGAGGGCAAGGACGGCAAGATCTAAGGAGATCCTGCGGTCAGCTGACCGACGCACGGACTGATGAAGGGCCCGGCCACCACGGCCGGGCCCTTCGTCATGAGGCATCGGGTCCTACGGATCGTGGGGAAGCCGTGCGGACCGTACGGCCGATCTTGAGGCGGCACGCGGCTGACCGCCGGCGCGCCGTCTCATGATCCGCGACTGCTGCGGTACGCCGGTCAGGCCTTGGCGAGGGTGCCGAGGTAGAGCTCGATCACCTTGGGGTCCTTGGCCAGGTCCTTGCCGGACGCCGTGTAGGCGTTGCGGCCCTGGTCCAGGACGTAGCCGCGGTCGCAGATCTGCAGGCAGCGGCGGGCGTTCTGCTCGACCATGATGACCGAGACGCCGGCCCGGTTGATCTGCCGGGTACGCACGAAGACCTCGTCCTGGAGAGCGGGAGACAGCCCGGCCGACGGCTCGTCCAGCAGCAGCACCGACGGCTCCATCATCAGGGCGCGACCCATCGCGACCATCTGCCGTTCGCCGCCGGAGAGAGAGCCGGCCCGCTGGGCCCGGCGGTCTCCCAGCGCGGGGAACAGGCCGGTGACGAACTCGAAGCTCTGCTTGAACTTCTTGGGGGACTGGTAGACCCCCATCTGGAGGTTCTCCTCGATGGTGAGGCTGGGGAACACGTTGTTGGTCTGCGGGACGAAGCCGACACCCTGTGCCACCAGCCGGTTGGCCTTGAATCCGGTGATGTTCTCCCCGCGCAGCGTGATCGAGCCGGAGCTGACCTTGATCAGGCCGAAGATCGCCTTGAGCAGGGTCGACTTGCCGGCGCCGTTCGGCCCGATGATCCCGACCAGCTCGCCGTCGTTCACGTAGAGGTCGCAGCCGTTGAGGATGTTGACGCCGGGCACGTAGCCGGCGACGACGTTGTCCGCGCGCAGCAGCGAGTCCTTGGCGCCAGCCTCGTGCGCCTTGCGGTCCTCCTGGGAGAACTCGTGGCTGCCCGTCGCCGGTGCCTCGTCGGTCGGCTGCTCGGTGCCGGGGTCCTCGGTGCTCACTGGTTCTCCTTCTCGGCCTCGGCGCGCTCCCGCTCGAGAGCCTCCTCGGCCTCGGCGAGCACGAGCTGCTCGTCCTCCTCGGTCAGGGGCGCGTCGTGGTGCGACCCGAGGTAGGCGTCGATGACCCGCTGGTCGCCCATGACGGCGTCCGGCGGACCCTCGGCGATCACCTTGCCCTGGGCCATCACGAGCACCCAGTCGGAGATGTCGCGCACCATGTCCATGTCGTGCTCGACGAACAGGACGGTCATGCCGTCCTCGCGGAGGTCCTTGACGTGCCCGAGCAACGATTGGGTCAGGGCGGGGTTCACCCCGGCCATCGGCTCGTCCAGCATCACCATCTCGGGCCCGACCATCAGCGCGCGGGCCATCTCGAGCAGCTTGCGCTGCCCGCCGGACAGGCTGCCGGCGAAGTCCTCGCGCTTCGTGTCCAGCTTGAACCGGGCCAGCAGGTCGTCGGCCCGTTCGGTGATCTCTCGCTCCTGGGCGCCCCACAGACCCCGGAACAGGGCCGTGAAGACGTTCTCGCCCTTCTGGCCGGTGGCGCCGAGGCGCATGTTCTCGATCACGGTCAGCTTGGACAGCGCCTTGGTGAGCTGGAAGGTGCGCACCATGCCCATCCGCGCCACCTTGTGCGCGGCCACGCCCTTGAGCGACCGGCCACCGAACGACCAGGTGCCCTCGTCGGGCTGGTCGAAGCCGGTGAGCAGGTTGAAGAACGTTGTCTTGCCGGCACCGTTGGGACCGATCAGGGCGGTGATCGCGCCGCGCTGGATCTCGATGTGGTCGACGTCGACCGCGCGCAGGCCGCCGAACTGCCGGACGATGTTGTCGGCTACCAGGATCGCGTCGGGCTTGGCCGCCCCCGGCTGGTGGTCGACTCCGGCGAGCGCCACTCCGGCGGCGTCGCGCTGCCCGCGCCGGCTGCCTGCCTCCTGCGTCGTCACGGTGGTGTCAGTGCTCCCGATCGTCTCGTGGTCGTTGTCAGCGGGCATCGAGCGCGATCTCCCTCCGGTCGCCGAAGATCCCCTGGGGACGGAAGATCATCAGGAGCATGAGCAGCAGGCCGACGATCATGAACCGCACCTGGCCCACCTCAGCGGTGGCAATGACCTTGGGCGAGATGTAGCCGGCGTCGATCGCCTCGTTGAGGATGTTGTCGCTCAGCGACAGGATCACCCAGAAGATCATCGCTCCGACGACGGGTGCTCCGACCCGCGCGGCCCCACCGAGGATGAGGATCGTGTAGGCGAAGAACGTCGTGTCGGTGCCGAAGATGTCCGGCTGGATCGACGCCTGACCGAGCGCGTAGATGAATCCGCCGAGGCACCCGAGCACGCCACCGATGATCAGGCTCTGCATCTTGTAGGCGTACACGTTCTTGCCGAGGCTGCGCACGGCGTCCTCGTCCTCGCGGATCGCCTTGAGCACGCGTCCCCAGGGGCTGCGCATCAGCAGGTAGACGACCAAGCAGGACAGGCCCACCAGGATCCAGCCGACGGTGAGGATCCACATCTGGCGCTCGTTGAACCCGAACCGGCCGATGTTGTACTCGTTGACCGGGTACGGGTTGAGGTTGTAGAAGCCCGCCGCGAACGCCTGCCGGCCGTCCGAGCCGCCGAATGTCTCCTCGAACGTGACGGACCGCACGGTGAGCCGGATGATCTCGGCTGCGGCGATCGTCACGATGGCGAGGTAGTCGGCTCGCAGTCGCAGGGTCGGGATGCCGAGCAGGAGCGCGAGGACGACGGCGGCGGCGAGGCCGATGATGATGCCGAGCCACATCGGCAGGTCGAACGTCGCGACCGTGACGGCCAGCCCGTAGGCGGCGACCGCGAGGAAGCCCGACTGGCCGAAGTTCAGCAGCCCGGTGTAGCCGACGTGCACGTTGAGGCCGATGGCGGCCAGCGCGAAGACGACGGTCTGCAGGCCGACGGACGCCTCGAGGGCGTTGACGATGATCCGGGTCCAGTCCATGGGTGCGCTCCGTTCCGCCTCAGCCGACCCGCTGCGCTCGGCCGAGGATGCCCTGCGGTCGGACGAGGAGGATGACGATCAAGATGCCGAGTGCGCCGACGTTCTTCAGCTCGACGGGGATCCACAGGGTCGACACCGAGATGAACATGCCGACCACGATGCTGCCGACCAGCGCGCCGTACGCCGTGCCGAGACCGCCCAGCGTGACCGCGGCGAAGATGAGCAGCAGGATCTGGAAGCCCATCTGGAAGTTGATGCCCTGGGCAAGCCCGAGCAGGATGCCGGCCAGGCCGGCCAGAACCGCTCCGCTGATCCAGACCACCCGGATCACTCGGTCGACGTCGATGCCGGACGCCGCAGCCAGGGCCGGGTTGTCGGACACCGCACGGGTGGCCTTGCCGATCCGGGTGCGCTGCAACGCCAGGATCGTGGCGATGATGACGACGGTCGCCACCCCCATCGACCAGTAGTCGCTCGCCGCGAGGTCGATCGGGCTCGGCATCTTCCTGCGCTACTTCTACCTGTACCTCTTTACCGGCAACACCCGGCAGTACCCGGACTACCAGGGCGCCAAGGGCATCGACATCGGGCCGATCAGCTTGGCCCCGGTCGACTACTGGTCGATGGCGGTGGCGATCGTGGTCCTGATCGCGACGATCCTCGCCC
>JAVEDA010000342.1 GCA_030841195.1 Actinomycetota bacterium
CCGGGCCGCTGCCGAGCTGGCCGCCTCGGAGCAGCAGCTGCGGCAGCTCGGCGCCACGGCGTGGTCGGTCGAGGAGCACGGTGCCGGTCTGGTCGACCCGCCAGTTCGGGTGGTCCGGATCGTGGCAGGGTCGACCCGGCCCGGCCGTAGCGCAGCCGCCAAATGATCACGGTTCCGTGATCGTTGGTGGTCGACCGCCGTGAATTCGTCGCGGTAGGTGTGTGTTGATCACGGTTCGGTGATCCATTGTGCAGGAGCGGGCAGGCGCCGACGGATCGGCGTCGGTGCCCAGTCAGCCAGCGTTGGCCTCGCGTACACGGCGTTGGGCGGTGCGAAGTGACCCGAATTGCTGTCCAACCGGCGGGTCAGTGCCTTGGTCCGTGACCGTCCGGCGGCATAGGGTCGTCGGCAGCCGCGACCCGGCTCGAGGAGTTGCACGTCGGCCACCGACCCTCGGTGGACCGTGGTGGTGGAAGCAGGTGCGATGAGGTCGTCAGGACTCGGCTGGCCCGAGGAGCTGGTCATCACCAGCGGTCCGGCCCGTGGCGCTCGCCACGAGCCGGCGGCGATGGCTACCGAGATCGCGCGGACCGGTCTGGGGTGGCCGGCCGACCTGCGGGTTGCCGACGCACCTGACCCGATGGCGGCCACCCGTCCCACCGCCTCCGCTGTTCCCCATGTCCTCGCCGGGGACGAAGGAGACACAGTCGCCGACGTGATCGACGAGGCTGACGTGGTCAACGCGACTGAGGTGGCGGACGAGGCAGCCATGGTCGACGAGACGGACGAGCCGCCGCTGGTCGATGTTTCACGTGAAACCCCGGTCCGCACCCTTGAGGCCCCGATGAACTCGGTACTGCCGGCGGCGCTACAGGTGTCCTCGCCGAGACCGAGCGTCGCTCGACCACCCGGTCTGTCCCCGGCCCAGTCGCGCACCGTGCTCCCCGATGTTTCACGTGAAACCGAGGAGGCGCCCGGGGCGCCCGGCGCGACCCCGGCCAACCCGCTGCTCCTGAGTGGCACCGCAACCGCGAAGGAGCTGGCAGTGACCGACACGGCCGTCCCGGATGACGAGCCCGCCGACGTCGCCGACGACACCCCGATAGCTCGGGCTGCCGAGACGGCGCTGCGGGTACTGGCCGGACGGGTGGCGGACCCCCTGCCGACCCCGGACGAGACCCGGATCCTGACCGTCGCGAACCAGAAGGGTGGCGTCGGCAAGACCACCACGACGGTGAACATCGCCGCCGCGCTCGCGCTGCAGGGCTTGCAGGTACTGGTGGTCGACCTCGACCCGCAGGGCAACGCCTCCACCGCCCTCGGCGTCGAGCACCACTCAGAGGTGCCCTCGATCTACGACGTGCTGATCGAGGGTCGGGCGCTGCAGGAGGTGGTCGCCCCGGTCGAGGGGATCGCCGGTCTGTGGTGCGCTCCGGCCACCATCGATCTGGCCGGCGCCGAGATCGAGCTGGTCTCCCTGGTGGCTCGCGAGACCCGGCTGCAGCGGGCCCTGGACGCGTACCAGACCTGGGCGCTGGAGCACCGAACCAGCCGGCTCGACTACGTCCTGATCGACTGCCCGCCGAGCCTCGGCCTGCTCACGGTCAACGCGCTGGTGGCAGCGCCCGAGGTGCTGATCCCGATCCAGTGCGAGTACTACGCGCTGGAAGGGGTGGGGCAGCTGCTGCGCAACATCGAGCTGGTCAAGGCTCACCTGAACCCGGGGCTGCACGTCTCCACCGTCCTGCTGACGATGTACGACGCGCGGACCAGGCTGGCAGCCCAGGTGGCCGACGAGGTGCGGACCCACTTCAGCGCGACCGTCCTGCGCACGACCATCCCGCGGTCGGTGCGGATCTCGGAGGCGCCCAGCTACGGTCAGACCGTGATGACCTACGACCCCGGCTCGACCGGGGCACTGTCCTACCTCGAGGCGGCGCGCGAGATGGCCCTGCGGGCGAACGTCCGCGCCAGTTCGGAGGACTCGCAGTGACCGATCGCCGACGAGGGCTGGGCCGCGGCCTGGGCGCCTTGATCCCCACCGCGCCCGGTAAGGGTGAGGCGCCGGCGACCGGCCCCTCACCGGTCGACCTGCTGATCCCGGGCAGGGGGGCGCCGGGACCCGGCGACGACGGTGCGGCACCAGTGGCCGAGGTGGCCGGGGCCTACTTCGCCGAGATCCCGCTGGACGCGATCACCCCCAACCCCCGCCAGCCGCGGGTGGTGTTCGACGAGGAAGCGCTGGCCGAGCTGGTCCACTCGCTGCGCGAGGTCGGCCTGCTGCAGCCGGTGGTCGTCCGGCCGCTGGGCGCGGACCGGTACGAGCTGATCATGGGGGAGCGGCGCTGGCGGGCCGCCCGGGAGGCCGGCTTCGTCGCGATCCCGGCCATCGTCCGGGCCACCGGCGACGACGCCCTGCTCCGGGACGCGCTGCTGGAGAACCTGCACCGGTCCCAGCTGAACCCGCTGGAGGAGGCGGCGGCCTACGACCAGCTGCTGCAGGACTTCGGGTGCACCCACGACGAGCTGGCCGGCCGGATCGGGCGGTCCCGGCCGCAGATCTCCAACACGCTGCGACTGCTCAAGCTGCCGCCGTCGGTGCAGCGGCGGGTGGCGGCCGGGGTCCTGTCGGCCGGCCACGCCCGGGCCCTGCTCGGACTGGACGACGAGACCGGCCAGGAACGGATGGCCCAGCGAATCGTCGCCGAGGGACTGTCGGTGCGGTCGGTGGAGGAGATCGTGGCACTCGGCGGCGAGCCGGCCGCGCCGGTCCGGACCCCGCGCGGGAAGCGGCCGGTGGCCCCGAAGCTGAGCGTCCTGGCCGACCGGCTCGCCGACCGGTTCGAGACCCGGGTGAAGGTCGACCTGGGCCGGACCAAGGGCCGGATCGTGGTGGAGTTCGCCACCATCGACGACCTCGAGCGGATCGTGGCCCTGATGGCTCCGGACACCGAGGTGCCGGACAGCCTGGCCGACTGAGTCGGCTGGGGCTGCTGTGGCCTCAGTGGCTGTAGCGCCTTGTCGGCTGGTCGCCTTGTCGACATAGCGCCGCCAGCACCAGTCTGTTTATCGGCAGATCAGGAAGTCGACACAGCGCGACGTCGACAGGGCGAGAAGTCGACCTGACAAGAAGTCGACATAACGATGTCATGACCTGCGGGGCCTTCCGGACGGGCCAGTGCCGGGGTTAGCCTGCGAGCCGACCGTCGGGACCCCGGAGGAGGCAGTCCTGTCACGCCGGTGTGCCAGTCTCACCCTGGACAACCTGGACGACCTGCCGCGGCAGTGTCGTCGATGCGCGTTCTGGGAGCTGGACCCGGTGGCGCGCGAGACGGCCGAGGAGGCCGGCGACGTGGCGCTGGAGAAGGAGGCGTGGCTCTCGGCCACGCTGCTCGAGTGGGGCTCCTGCGGAAAGATCGTCTACGTGGACTCCCACCCCGCGGGCTACGTCACGTACGCCCCGCCGGTTCATGTGCCGCGGGGTGCTGCCTTCCCGACGTCGCCGGTGTCCGGTGACGCGGTGCTCCTGATGACAGCGAGGCTGCTCCCGGAGTTCGCAGGCGGCGGCCTCGGCCGGATGCTGGTCCAGGCCGCGGCCAAGGACCTGACCCGCCGTGGGGTTCGCGCGCTCGAGGCGTTCGGTCGGGTCGGCGAGAACCTGCCGCCCGGTGGCTGCGTCGTGCCTGCCGACTTCCTTCTGGCGGTGGGCTTCAAGACAGTGCGGCCGCACCACGTCTTCCCACGGCTGCGGCTCGACCTGCGCAGCGCGCTGTCCTGGCGCGAGGACATGGAGGTCGCCCTGGAGCGGTTGCTGGGGTCGATGAACCCGGAGCCGGCCTTCCGGCCGGTATGAGATCGGCCGCTAGAGGAACAGCTTCCACTGCCCCTCGGACACGACGTCGACGGTGCCGTCGGTCACCGTGATGGCGGTCTCGTCGTCGATCGCGTACGCCGGGCCGGCGATCTCGGCCGCCCATTTCTCTGCGCCGGCCATGGTGTTCTCCGGGCACAGCAGGTTGTCCAGGTGCGGGAAGATGGAGAAGTCGACGATGCCCAACGTGTCGTCTTCACCGGTGGGCGGCTGCCACCCGCGAAGTCCGCCCCGATACGGGGTGTCATCACCATGCTCCCGGCGCTGAATCCCACCCAGACCGTCTCGTCCAGCGACGGCAGGAGGTCCGCCAGCCCGGACTCCCGCATCCAGTGGCACAGGTACAGGGCGTCGCCGCCGTTCAGCAGCAGGACGTCTGTCTCTCGGACCCAGGGGACCCAGCGTTCTGCACCGATGCTGGGCAGCGCGGTGAGCTCCAGCACTCCCAACGACTTCCACCCCAGCTCGCACATGGGTTGGGCGGACTGTCCGCTGATGAAACGCCATGGCCCGGTGGGACTGCGCAGCACAGCGAAACTCATCGCCGTGGGGACCTCGAGAGCACCTACGCGCGAAGCCACTCGGGGATCCGCAGGGCGCCGGTCTGCGCATCCGCATCCTCGGGGAGGTAAAGCCGCTGCACCGCAGCGGCCACCGCCTCGGCCAGCACGTCCCGGAAGGCGGGGTCGGCGAGCCGCAGGGCGTCACCCGGGTTGGTCAGGTACCCCACCTCGACCCGGACGGCCGGCATCCGGGTGCGACGCAGCAGGTCCCAGTTCTTGGCATGCACCCGGCAGTCGACCAGGTCGGTCCGGGCGCACACCTCGCGCTGCACGAGGTCGGCCAGCTTCTCCCCGACCATGGAGTAGTGACCGAACTCGTCGCTGCCGTAGTAGTAGGTGGCGACCCCGCTGGCTGCGGTGCTGGCGTGTCTGTTGACGTGCAGGGACAGCAGCAGGTCGGCGCCGGCGGCGTTCGCGAAGCTGGCCCGGTCCTCCTCGCTCGGACCTTGCGGGGAGCCGTCGGGTCCGCGGGTGAGGAACGCCGAAGCCCCGGTGGCCGTGAGCCGACCCTCGATCCGGGACGCCAGGTCGTAGACCAGCTCGCCCTCGTCGAGGACGCCGGGTTCTGCGCCCGGTGCGGGACCGCCGTGGCCCGGGTCGATGATGAGCAGCTTGCCGGCCAGCGCCGGGCCGGCCCGATTGATCGCCTCAGAGTCACGCATCGCGTGCGGGCGGCCGCCGACAACGGTCCGGCTGAGCTGGGCCAGCGCCTTGAAGGTGGCCGGACCGCAGGTGCCGTCGGCCACCACGCCGATGTTGCGCTGGAAGTCGCGCAGCGCCTGCTCGGTCTCGACACCGAACAGGCCGTCTACCCGGCCGCAGTCGAATCCCATGTCCAGCAGCCGCTGCTGCAGCGCGGCCACGTCGTCACCGGCCATCAGCCGGGCCGGCACGAAGAACAGGATCCGGTCACCGAGGCGCCAGCGGGCCTCCTCGAGGGCGTGGTAGGTGCGCGACCCGACCTGGCCGTCGACCGAGATCCCGCGCTGCTGCTGGAAGGCCCGCACGGCCCGGTCGGTGGCTTCGTCGAACAAGGCACCGGCCGGGTCCAGCAGCTCGGCACCCTCGCCCTCGGCGAGCAGCCCCAGCATGACCAGCTTGGCCCGGATCTCGGCCACAGCCGGCCCGGTGTCTCCGCGGGCAAACGTGTCCCCGGAAGGGCTCAGAGGGCTCGATGAAGCCGGTGGCCGGTGGTCGGACATCGTGGCTGCTTCAGGCTCCTGTGGGGCGTCTGCCGGCTCGGGAGTGACCAGCCGGGGCAGCCTACCCGCAGATCAGATGAAGGCGTCCAGGTCGCGAAGCAGCATCGCCTTGGGCTTCGCCCCGACGATCGACTTGACCACCTCACCGCCGGCGTACACGTTCATCGTCGGGATCGAGGTGATCCCGTAGTCGGCCGCGGTGCGCGGGTTCTCGTCCACGTTGAGCTTGACGATCTCGAGCTTGTCGGCGTGCTCGTTGGCGATCTCCTCGAGGATCGGGGAGACCTGGCGGCACGGTCCGCACCACTCGGCCCAGAAGTCCACGAGCACGGTCTTCTCGCTCTGCAGCACGTCGACGCTGAAGGTCTCGTCGGTCACGCTCTTGGCTCCCACAGGAGCTCCTCTCGGTGCGGTTCGGGTCGGTGCCGGGTTGGTTCGGGTCGGTGCATGGTGGTGCGGTCGGGACGGCTCAGACGCTGGCCTGGGCAACCTGGACAGGGTCGCCGGTTAACGAGGCGTCCTCCAGCGCGGTGAGGTACCGCTCGGCGTCGAGGGCGGCCGCGCAGCCGGTGCCGGCCGCGGTCACCGCCTGCCGGTAGCTGTGGTCGACGACGTCGCCGCAGGCGAACACGCCGGCCAGGTTGGTGCGGGTCGTCGGGCTCTGCACCAGCAGGTAGCCCTCGTCGTCCCGGCGGACCTGGCCCTCGAACAGCTCGCTGCGCGGGTCGTGGCCGATGGCGACGAACAGTCCGGTGACCTCCAGCCGAGACTCCTCGCCGGTGCGCAGGTTGCGCACCTTCAGGGCTTCGACCTTGGACTCGCCGACCACGTCGACGACCTCGGAGTCCCAGAGGAAGCGGATCTTCTCGTTCGAGAACGCGCGCTCCTGCATGATCTTGGAGGCTCGCAGCGAGTCGCGCCGGTGGACGATGGTCACGGAGCGGGCGAACCGGGTGAGGAAGGTGGCCTCCTCCATCGCGGTGTCGCCGCCGCCGACCACGGCGATGTCCTGCTCCTTGAAGAAGAAGCCGTCGCAGGTGGCGCACCAGGAGACGCCGCGGCCGGACAGCCGCTTCTCGTGGTGCAGGCCGAGCTCGCGGTAGCCCGAGCCGGTGGCGATGATCACGGCGCGAGCCCGGTGCTCGACGCCGCTGCCGTCCGTGACGACCTTCACGTCACCGGTCAGGTCGACGGCGGTCACGTCGTCGGTGACCAGCTCGGCACCGAAGCGCTCGGCCTGCTTGCGCAGATGGTCCATCAGATCCGGACCCGTCACGCCCTCGGGGAAGCCCGGGTAGTTCTCCACGTCGGTGGTGTTCATCAGCGCGCCGCCGGCGGTGACCGAGCCCTCGAAGACCAGCGGCGTCAGGCTGGCCCGGGCAGCATAGATCGCGGCCGTGTAGCCGGCCGGCCCCGAGCCGATGATGATCACGTTGCGTACGTCGTCCACAGCGGTGTCGCGCCCTTCAGATGACGATCCGCCCGGCGCCCGGACGGTCGTGGAGTAGAACCGATCCTACGGGGACGACATTCCAACAGGTGCCGGTCAGGGCCGCGGCACGTTGGCGTAGTAAAGGAACTGGCCGTTCCCCTGCGCGCAGTCCGGCGGCACCACCCAGACGTCCACCCGGCCGGGGCCGCCGATCCCCGGCAGCAGCACCACGGCGGCGGGCTGGCCGTCGAAGGTGGCCAGGTCGACGGCCAGCGGGGTTGCCGGCCCGCCGGCCAGCTCGGTCACGCAGTCGGCCAGTGCCGGCCCGCCGGCCAGCCGGGCCGCGGGCACGCCGGCGAGCGCGCGCGGCGCCTCGGCCGACCCGCCCGACCCGCCAGACCCGCCCGTGTCGTTCTCGGTCGAGAAGGTGCTCGGCGGCAGGGTGGGGCTCAGCGTGCCGGCCAGCAGCCGCGGCACCTCGGCCTCGACCGTGGTCTTGGTCCAGTGCCGCCCGCTGGCGGTGACCGGGTAGGCACCGGCCGCATCAGCTCGCTTGTCCACCGCACCGGCGCCGCCCGCGCTGGAGGCCGAGCTGTTGTTGTCGTCGGAGCCGCGCAGGGCCGAGACGGCCACCGCACCGCCGGCGAGGACGAGCACGACCACGGCGGCGGCCTGCAGCCAGCGCAGCCCGCGCGGCGAGGAGCGCTGCGGCTCCCGCAGCGGGATGACGCTGCGGGTCACCGCGGTGCTGGCGGGCTCGGCGGCGACGCCGGCCAGGGCCCGGTCCAGGCGTGCCACGACCTCCGCGGGCATCGGCTCCACCTCTGCCGCTGCGGCCAGCCGCTCCCGTACGCCGGTCAGCGCGGCCAGCTCGGCCCGGCACCGCGGGCAGCCCGCCACGTGGGCCCGGGCCGAGGCCACGTGGTCGCGGTCGAGCAGGCCCTCGTCGAGGTCGGCGAGCGCGTCGGCATCCAGGTGCTCGGTCATGACGGCTCACCTCCCTGTCGTGCGTCGTGGCTCGGGCTCGTCTGCGGTGGGACGTCGGGCGCCGGCTCGGGGTTCCCGTCCCGGAGCAACGGGAGCAGCCGGGCCCGGCCGCGTGCGCACCGGCTCTTCACCGTGCCGCTCGGGCAGTCGAGCACCTGGGCCGCGTCCTCGACCGACCAGCCGTACATGTCCACCAG
Source organism: Actinomycetota bacterium (assembly GCA_030841195.1). Taxonomy (GTDB): domain Bacteria; phylum Actinomycetota; class Actinomycetes; order JACCUZ01; family JACCUZ01; genus JAVEDA01. Next base: position 8,253 of record JAVEDA010000342.1, read on the forward strand.
CACCAGCGCACTGCGCTGCTCGACCGGCAGGGTCCGCAGGGCCGCCTCGACGTCGATGCCGGTGAGCCGCGACCCGACGGCGTCGCCGCGGGCCGGGACGTCGTGCTCCGGCAGCGGGTCCGCGGGGCGGGCCGCCCGCCGGCGTACCCGGTCAAGACAGGCGTTGACGACGATCCGGTGCAACCACGTGGTGGGGGCTGCGTCGCCGCGGAAGGCCGCGCCCCGACCGGCCCGGAAGGCCGAGAGCAATGCGTCCTGCAGCGCGTCGGCGGCCTCCTCGCGGTCGCCGAGGGTGCGCAGGGCGACGGCCCACAGGCGGTCGCGGTGCCGGCGGACGAGCTCGCCGAACGCGTCCGGGTCACCCTCGGCGTGCGCCTGGAGCAGCTCCGCGTCGGTCACCGCACCGCCTTGTCCTCGCCTGTCGGGTCACGCCTGCCCAGGGTAGGTCGGCATCGGCACCGCCCGGCTCAAGCGCGCCGGAGCACCTGCGGGGTCAGTCGCGGACGGTGACCTCGGCGATCTGACCGCGGTAACGGCCGTTGTCGGCCGGCAGCGAGGTGAGCCAGATCAGGACGTAGCGGGCTCGCAGCGCCTTGGGCGGCACCACCACGGCGCGACCGACGGCGTCGAGGACCGGGTCGTCGACCGGGGTGTAGTCGTCCAGCGCCGCGCCCTGCTGGTCCGCGGTGCGCACCTCGAAGTCGGTGGCGCCCACGGTGCGGACCGTGACCGAGCCGATCTGCTGCGGCGAGCCGAGGTCCAGAACCAGGCCCACGCCAGTCTTGATGCCATTGGGGCCGAAGGGGTCGAGGTACTCCTTCGTGGTCCAGACGGTCGACCGGTCGCCGTCGACGACGAGGTCCGCCGCGTACCCGTTCTCGTCCCCGTTTCCCGGCGGCGGGTCGAAGCTCGTGACCGCCTGGACCGGGAGCGGCTTCCCTGTCGCCTTCGGCGGGTCCGACGGTGTCGCGGTGGGGCTGGTGTCGCTGGCGTCGGCGGCCCCACCGCCACCGTCGCGCAGGCCGAGCCACAGCTGGCTGCCGGCCAGGGCGAACCCGATGGCCAGCACCAGGGCGGCCGCGGCCCAGGCCAGCACGGCGGTCCGGCTCCGGCGGCGCGGCCCCGGCTCCTCGTCGTACGGCATCAGCGTCGACGCCCGGTCCGGCCCGGAGTCCGACCTTGCACCGCCGACGACCCGGCTCGGGAGGTGGACACCGTTCAGTGCCTCGGTGAGGGCGGCCAGGCTGCCGAGCGGGCCGCCTGGGGCGCCGGGGATCTGCAGCGCGCGGGACACGACGACGTCGAGGTCGTGTGGCACGCCGGCCCGGACCTGCCGGGGCGTGCACAGCGTCGGGCCGTCGTGCGGCGCGGCCGGCAGGCCGGTGCCCGGGCCGCCGGGCCACCGCGCGGTCAGCGCGGCATAGGCGACGCGAGCGGTGCCCTCCGCATCCCGCCGCGACGCCTCGTCGGCGCTGGACCACTCGATGCCGCGCACGGCGGCGTCGATCGCCAGCCCGCCGACCTTCACCTGGCCGTGGCTGGTGCGCAGCACGTGCTCGGGCTGCAGGCAGAGGTGGGCCAGGCCGGCCTGGTGAGCCGCGTCCAGTGCACCGGCGATGTCCAGGGCGAGGTCGCGGGCCTCGGCGGGAGGCAGCGGTCCGTCCGCCAGCAGCTGGACCAGGCTGGTCGCCGCGACCCACTCGCTGACGACGTAGACCACGCCGTCGACCCGGCTGGCGTCCAGGACCCGCAGGAACCGAGCGTCGGTGAGGACGGCAGCCCGGCGGGCGGCCCGCAGCACCCGCTCGGCCTGCTCTGCCTGCGCCTCGGTCGCGGGCAGGAGGCACAGCCCGACCGGCCGGTCCAGCAGCTCGTCCTGGGCCCGCCAGTACGTCGTGCCGTCCGCGGCGCCGAGGTGCTCCTCGAGGCGGTAGCGGTCGACGAGCCGGGTGCCCGGCTCGACGGCATTGGGCGACACGGGACTCCTGACAGGGCGGCAGCGGGCGGTCCAGGCCTGCGTCGGCAGGCACGGGCTCCATGGTAAGTGCGGCCTACCCCGAGGTCGTGCGGTCAGTCCTGCCCGGGAGCGTCGGTCAGCTGCTGACGCTGCGGCCCTGCGCGGTGCGGCTGACCTCGGCCCACTTGCGGGTCTTGTCCCAGCGGAACAGGATCAGCGTCTTGGCCTCACGGGTGACCCGCAGGTGCACGGTGCCGTCCGGGTCGATGGCGAAGCCCTTGGGCGACACGAAGTTGCCGGGGTCCTGCTCGGTTGCCGACGTCACTGCTGCGTTGTAGGCGGCTTGGACGTCATGCGTCTCGTCCCACACCGAGGACGCCTCCATGGCCGCGGTGGACCCCTGGTCGGCCACGTTGGCCGTGGTGCTGGCCACCGAGATGGTGTCGAACAACACGAAGCCCGCCACCGCGAAGACGAGGGCGATCTTGGTCAGCCAGCTGATCACGATCCCGCCAGCGTCGGACGTCGGGACACCGGTGGACCGCATGAGGACAGCGCGCATGGTCTCTGTGTCGGACGTCTCAGGCTCTCGCTTGAGGACCGGGTCTTGAGCCGCGAGACCGGATGCCCAGCCGAGCCAGCAGGTCGGTGAGCTCGCGGACGTGCAGGGCGCGGGCCACACCGACGTACCCGAGCAGCAGCACCAGCCCGCCGGCGGCCAGCGAGGCAGCCGACCCGCCGAGCCCGTCGCCGAGCCATCGGCCCACCAGCCAGGCCACCAGCCACCCCAGCAGCCCGGCGGGCACAGCGGCCGCCAGCAACCGCACGTAGTGGCGGACCACGTGGTGGCCGTCCAGGCCGCCGGTCCGGCGCCGGAGCACCGACGTGGACAGGGCCAGGCCGGCCAGGTAGGTCACCGAGTACGCCAGCGCGACGCCGACCATCTTCCAGCGCAGCGGGAGCACGGCGTATGCGGCCAGCGCGAGCATGACGTTGGTGGCGGCGATCGCCACCTGCAGCAGGAACGGGGTGCGGGTGTCCTCGAACGCGTAGAAGCCGCGCAGGGCGATGTACTGCGCCGAGAACGCCGGTAGGCCGAGGGCAAACGCCGCGGTGACCAGTCCGATGTAGTGGGCACCTTCCTCCGTGGTGCCGGAGTAGAGCACGCCGGTGAGGTCCGGCCCGAGCGCCACCAGGGCCGCGGCCGCGAGCACGATGCCGACCCCGGTCAGCCGCCAGGCCTCCGACAGCGAGGCCCGCACGGCGGGCAGGTCGCCGTCGGCGGCCTGGCCGCTGAGCCGGGGCAGCAGGCCGGTCATGACCGAGACCGTGATGATCGAGTGCGGCAGGATGAAGATGAGGTACGCCGTCGCGTAGGCGCCGTAACCCACGCCGTAGGGAAGCAGGGCCTCCTTGGCCTCGACGCCGGCCCGCACGCCGAGATTCACGATCAGGATGTAAACCAGCTGGTTGACCAGGACGAACATCAGCGTCCACTTGGCGAGCTCGCGGGCCTTGCCGAGACCCACGCCGCGGAAGTCGAACCGCGGCTGCCAGTGGAACCCGGTCCGGCGCAGCACCGGGATCAGCACGAGTGCCTGGGCCGCCACCCCGAGGGTGGTGCTGGCACCGAGGAAGGCGATCGCGGCGGTGCTCAGCGAGGACGGGTCGGAGGCTTCGACGGAGTACGCCGCGATGAAGACCAGGCCCGCCGCGATCGTGATCAGGTTGTTGACGACCGGGGCCCACATCATCGGGCCGAAGCTGCCGCGGGCGTTGAGCACCTGGCCGAGCATCGAGTAGAGCCCGTAGAACAGGATCTGCGGCAGGCACCAGAACGCCAGCAGCGTCGCCACCCGGAAGTCGGCCCGGCTCAGGTCGCTGAGCATGGTGTAGAGCCCGATCACCAGCGGCGCGGCGAGCGTGGCCGCCGCGGCCGCCACCCCGAGCACCAGCACGGCGAGGGTCAACAGCCGGTCGGTGTAGGCCTGGGAGTGCTCCGCACCCTCCTTCATCGCCCGGACGAGCTGCGGCACGAAGACGGCGTTCAGGACGCCACCGGCCAGCAGGATGTAGATGATGTTGGGCACGGTGTTCGCCACCGTGAACGTGTCGAAGGTCAGGGCCTGGCCCAGGGCTGCCACCAGGACCGCGCTGCGGACGAAGCCGAGAGCCCGGGACGCGACCGTGCCCGCGGCCATCACTGTGGACGCGCGTAGCAGCGAGCGGGCCGGAGCCCGGACGGAGACGGGGTCCAGCGGGTCGACCGGGTCGGGTGCTGCGTCCGCGGTCGCGTCGCTGCCGCTCATGCCGTCACGTCCGCGGGCTCGTCGCTGGGGTCGGGCTGGCCGGGGTCGTCGGGGTCGTCACCGGGCCCGTCGGGGCCGTCCCGTCGGGCGGCCCGGACCCGACCGACGACCCGCAGGCCGGCGGCAACGAACAGCACGACGGCTGCGCCGACGGTGATCACCAGCGCCACCGCACCGATCTGGGTCACGTTGACGTGCAGCAGCACCGGCTGGCCGTACGGCTCGCCGCTCGTCGTGTGCAGGGTTGCCTCCACGACGACCGGGCCGCCGGCTACCGCGGTCGCCTGAACCTCGACCTGGATCTTCCGGTTCGGCCCGATCACCTGCGGTGCGACGGGTGCGTCCAGCCGCAGCCGCGGGGTCTGCGGCTCCAGCCGCAGCACGACCACCACCTCCTGCGGCAGGTCGTTGATCAGGGTGAGCGGGATCCGGCCGGACCGGCTGCCGAAGGTGAAGCTGCCCGGCTGGACCCGGACCCGGCTGCGCAGGTTCACCAGGTGGTCCTGCTCGCGCTCGAACCGGATGGACCGGCTGTTCTCGCGACCGCGCCACCAGGTCGACTCCAGCCGCAACAGCCCGTTCTCCAGCCGGGGCACGAACGGGAACGGGTCGGTGAGGATGCCGGCGAAGTTGTCGATGCCGGCCTGCTGCTTGTCCAGCGCCCGCAGGTAGGGCTCGGGCAGCTCGCGGGCCCGCTGCGACCGGGGGTACCGCAGCCGGGCCCGCTCGACGTCCGGCGGCACGCTGGCGGCGAGGGTGGGCAGGCCCACCGGCGCCGCCCACGGGGCGGTCGCCATCGTCATCAGCTGGTCGAGGAACTCCGGGGTCGGGTCCCACCTGCGTGGGGGCATCGCGACGATGGTCCGGGCGGTGCCGGTGCCGGGCAGCTCGGCGGTGATCATCGCGGTCTCGGCGACCACCCGCTGCGCAGCCAGCACCGGGTTGCCGGTGCGGGGGCGGGCCCGGCCGAGCAGGTCGACCAGTCCGGGGTCGGCGACCAGGGCGGCGACCGGGTTGCCACCCGCGGACAGCTGGGCCCGGGCGGACGGGGTGTAGCTGAGGTCGATGGTCGGCGGCAGCGCCCGGCCGTCCAGCACCACCGAGGTCACGTCGTCGCGGCCGAGTGCGGCGAGGGTGTCGCGGTCGAGATAGCCCCCGGCCGGCCAGGCCAGGCCGGGCACCACGTCGGCGGCCGGCAGCAGGTCGGCGAGGACGTCCGAGCCGGTGACGCGGGCCCGGGGGATCTCGGACTCGTTGCCATGGCGCACCAGCGCAGTCAGGTCCGGGTCGGCGTAGGGCAGCGCCAGCACGTCACGCCCGGCGGTGGCCGCTCGCAGCTCGGTCAGCCAGCGCTTGGCCAGCACGTCACCCGTGCCGGGGACGGTCCCGCCGTCCGGCGCGGCGACCCGGTAGCTGTTGCCGTCGGCCATGTCCGCGACCGTCTCCACCAGATCGGGGTCGAGCACCCAGGTCAGGCCGGCGCCCTGCTCGAGCTGGCTGCCGGCGTTCAGCAGCCGGTCCAGCCGGCCGCCGGTCTCCAGCTCGGTGGCCAGCGAGTCGTCGGCGAAGACCCCGGTGCTGAGCCGCACCGGTGCCGCGACCAGCGGCCACAGCCAGCTGAAGCCGGTGGGAACGAAGTCCCTGGTGGCCGGCACCCACGGCAGCAGGCTGCGGGTGAACGCCAGCCGGCCTGGCTCACCGTCGCCGGAGCCGCGGGCCCCCACGACCTCGATGCCGAGCGCGTACACCCCGAACCCGGTCAGGGCCGACACGTCGTCCAGCGGCTGCTGCAGGTCGAACGGCGTGCTGGCTCCCGGCGCGAGGTCGGACAGCGGGGCCTCGACCACGACCTCGCCCTCCCGGCTGGCGACGCGCCCGCTCGTCACCGCGGCCAGCTCGGCCCGGCTGTTGAGCCGGGTGTCGGAGAGCCGGACCCGGACGACGGCGTCATGCACCGTTTGGTCGCCGCGGTTGGTGACCGTCCCGGCGACGTGCAGCGTGGTGCCGACCGTCGCGTAGGGCGTCAGCGTGGTGATGCCCAGCCGGACCCCTCCGGCGGCGCGGGCGGAGGTCGGCGCGCCGAGAACTCCGACCGCCCCGACAGTGGCGACCAGCAGTGCGACCAGGCCGGCCGCAGCGGCGCGACGCATCCCCCGGACCGGCTCCGAGGGCCAGCTCACGCGGTGTCCGCCAGCAGTCCGGCCGCTGTCTCCGCGAGCCGCCGCTCCCCGGCGTACGCGAGCCGGTCGGTGAGCTCCGCCAGCGGCACCCAGGCCACCTCGTCGACCTCGACGTCGTCGTCGCTGAGCTGCCCCCCTGAGGCTTCCAGCAGGTAGTGGTGCACGGTCTTGTGGATCCGGCGGTCCTCGGCCACGAACCAGTAGTCGATGGTGCCCAGGACGGCGAGCACCCGCCCGCGGATGCCGGTCTCCTCCTCGACCTCGCGGATCGCGGCGTCCTCGGCGGTCTCGCCGTCCTCGAGGTGGCCCTTGGGCAGCGACCAGAGCAGCCGGCCCCGGCGATCCACCCGGCCGATCAGCGCCGCGCGGGGGGTGCCGTCGCTGCGGTCCACCACCAGCCCGCCCGCGGAGGTCTCCTCGACCTTGCGGAGCCCACGCGCCCGCGCCGCCGGCTGGCGCTGCCGGGGCCGCCGAGGGGAAGGGGAGCGGGCCATCCGTCGATCGTAGCCAGCCCGTCCTCGACCGGGCCGGAGCCCGCTGGGCGGTCGCGGGCGTCGCAGGCGGGGCCACCGCCGTACCCTTGCCTCCCGTGCCTGACCTGCCCGCGCCCGCGACCGAGCCACCGGCGCCGCTGACCCTGCAGACGGCCCAGCGCCGGCTCGCGGCCGGCCTGGTGGAGCTCACGCCGGTGCTCGGTGGGCTGGCCGAACGGTTCGCGGCGGCGGGCCACAGCCTGGCGCTGGTGGGCGGGCCGGTGCGCGACCTGCTCATCGGCCGGCCGTCACCGGACCTCGACCTGACCACCGACGCGCGCCCGGACGCCGTGCGCGAGCTGCTCAAGGACTGGGCCGACGCCTGGTGGGACGTCGGCATCGCGTTCGGCACCGTCGGCGCTCGCAAGGGCGACCACGTGGTCGAGGTGACGACGTACCGGGACGAGATCTACCGCTACGAGTCGCGCAAGCCGGAGGTGACCTACGGGGACACGCTCGAGGCCGACCTGCTCCGCCGCGACTTCACCGTGAACGCGATGGCGGTGGTGCTGCCGTCGGCGCGGTTCGTGGACCCGTACGGCGGCCTGGACGACCTCGCCGCGGGCCTGCTGCGGACCCCCGGACGGCCGGCGGACTCCTTCAGCGACGACCCGCTGCGGATGCTGCGGGCGGCCCGGTTCGCCGCCCAGCTCGGGCTGCGGGTCGACCCGGCTGTGCTGGCCGCGATCACCGCGATGGCCGACCGGATCTCGATCGTGTCGGCCGAGCGGGTGCGCGACGAGCTGGTGAAGCTGGTGTTGGCGCCGGACCCGCGGGCCGGCCTCGGCCTGCTGGTGTCCACCGGGCTGGCCGACCGGGTGCTGCCCGAGCTGCCCCGGCTGGCGCTGGAGATCGACGAGCACCACCGGCACAAAGACGTCTACGAGCACACCCTCACCGTGCTGGAGCAGGCGATCGCGCTGGAGGGGCCTGGTGGTCCCGACCTTGTGCTGCGGCTGGCCGCGCTGATGCACGACGTGGGCAAGCCGAAGACCCGCCGGTTCGAGCCGGGCGGTGGTGTCTCGTTCCACCACCACGAGGTGGTCGGGGCCAAGCTGACCCGGGCCCGGCTGCGCGCCCTGCGGTTCCCGAAGGACGTGGTCGAGGACGTGTCCCGGCTGGTGGAGCTGCACCTGCGGTTCCACGGCTACGGCAGCGGGGAGTGGACCGACTCCGCCGTACGCCGGTACGTCACCGACGCCGGCCCGCTGCTCGACCGGTTGCACAAGCTGACCCGGTCGGACTGCACCACCCGCAACCGACGCAAGGCGGCCGCCCTGGCGCGCACCTACGACTCGCTCGAGGAGCGGATCGCCCGGCTGCGCGAGCAGGAGGAGCTGGACTCGATCCGGCCCGACCTGGACGGCGACGCGATCATGGCGATCCTCGGGGTCCCGCCGGGTCCCGTGGTCGGGCAGGCCTGGCGGCACCTCAAGGAGGTCCGCCTCGAGCAAGGCCCGCTCTCCCGCGAAGCCGCCGAGGCCGAGCTCCGCGCCTGGTGGGCCACCCAGCCGCGCTGACCG
>JAVEDA010000346.1 GCA_030841195.1 Actinomycetota bacterium
AGGACGGAGAGGGCCTCGCTCAGGTCGTGCCACAGGTCCTCGACGTCCTCGACCCCGACCGACAGCCTGATCAGGGACTCCGGTACGTCGGTGCTCTCCCCGGCCCACCGGCGGCGCCGCTCCAGGCTGGACTCGACGCCGCCGAGACTCGTCGCGTGCACCCAGAGGCGGGTGGCCCCGACGATCGCCTCGACGTCCTCGGCGCTGCGGTCCAGCTCGATGCTGACCATCGCGCCCAGGCCCGGGTAGTGGACCTTGGAGACCGTCGGGTGGGTGGCCAGCCGGGTGGCCAGGTCGGCGGCGTTCGCCGACGCCCGCTCCATCCGCAGGTGCAGGGTGCGCAGCCCGCGCAGGGCCAGCCATGCCTCCACGGTGCCAGGGACCGCGCCCTGGGTGCTGCGTACCTCGACCAGGCGGTCGACGATCTCGACCTCGCGGGCCACGGCGATGCCGAGCAGCAGGTCGGAGTGGCCGGAGAGGTACTTGGTCGCGCTGTGCACCACGACGTCCGCCCCGGCCTCCAACGGGCGCTGCAGGACGGGGGTGGCGAAGGTGCTGTCGACGACGAACAGGGCGCCGGCGGCGGTCGCGCGGGCGGCCAGCGCCTCGAGGTCGACCAGCTTCAGCATCGGGTTGGTGGGGGACTCGGCCCAGACCAAGGCGGCACCTTCCACCGCGGCTGCGGCGCTGTCGGCGTCGGAGAGGTCGACCTGACGCACCGTGAGGCGCCCCTGCTGCTCCATCCGGCGCAGCATCTTCAGGCTGCCGTAGTAGGCGTCGGGGGCGGCGACGACGACTCCGCCGAGCGGCACCAGGTCGAGGGCGGCGTTGACCGCGGCCATCCCGGAGGCGAACGAGGTCGCGACCCCGCCTTCCAGCGCGCCGACCGCGCTCTCCAGCATCTCCCAGGTCGGGTTGCCGTAGCGGCCGTAACCGACCTCCCCGCCCGCGTGGTAGGTCGAGGCCATCACCAGCGGTGGGTTGCTCGGACCGTCCGGCGACCGCGGGGGTCGCCCGGCGGAGACGGCCACGGTGGCAGGGGCGAAGGCCGGCTCGGGTGTGGGGGGCATGGCTGCGAGTATCCCGGTCCGGACGGCCGTCGGTAGGGTCGTCCGCGATGAGCGACGAGATCGAGACCCCGGGTTCTGCCCGCCGACCCCGCGTCGCCGTCGTGTTCGGCGGCCGCAGCACCGAGCACGCGGTCTCCTGCGTCTCCGCCGGGAGCGTGCTGGCGGCGATCGACCGCGACCGCTACGACGTCGTCCCGGTCGGCATCTCCCGGGAGGGCCGGTGGGTGCTGGCCGGCGACGAGCCGGAGAAGCTGGCCATCACCGGCGGCGAGCTGCCCGAGGTCCCGTCCGAGGGCGCGGCCGTCGTGCTGTCCGGCGACCCCACCCACCGAGGCCTGGCGGTGCACGAGGCCGGCCAGGTGCCCCGGGAGCTCGGCGAGGTCGATGTGGTCCTGCCGCTGCTGCACGGCCCGTACGGCGAGGACGGCACCATCCAGGGTCTGCTCGAGCTGGCCGGCGTCCCTTACGTCGGCTCAGGGGTCTTCGCCTCAGCCGCCGCGATGGACAAGGGCCATATGAAGACGCTGCTGCAGGGCGCCGGGCTCCCCGTCGGCCCGTACGCCGTGGTCACCCCGCGGGCCTGGGCCACCGACAAGGCCGCGGTCCGGGAGACCGTCGCGAGCCTGGGCTACCCGGTCTTCGTCAAGCCGGCCCGGGCCGGCTCCAGCGTCGGCATCACCAAGGTGCACGGGCCGGACGAGCTGGACGACGCGGTCGAGGTGGCTCGCTCGCACGACCCACGGGTGGTGGTCGAGGCGATGCTCGACGGCCGCGAGATCGAGTGCGGGGTGCTCGAGGGCCTCGACGGCGGCCCGCCCGACGCGAGCGTCCCGGGCGAGGTGGTGGTCGGCGGGGACCACGAGTTCTACGACTTCGCCGCCAAGTACCTGCCCGACGAGGGCACCGACCTGGTGATCCCGGCCGACCTCCCCGACGCGGTGGTCGCCGAGGTGCAAGCGCTGGCTGCGCAGGCGTTCGACGCGCTGGCCTGCGAAGGTCTGGCCCGGGTCGACTTCTTCCTCACCCGCGACGGGCGGGTCGTGGTCAACGAGGTGAACACGATGCCCGGCTTCACGCCGGTGTCGATGTTCCCCCTGCTCTGGGCGGCCACCGGGATCGACTACCCGGCGCTGGTCGACCGGCTGGTGCAGACGGCGCTGGCCCGCCCGACCGGCCTGCGCTGAGCCGCTGCGCGGTGCCGTGAGCGAGGAGAAGCGCCGACTGCTGACGTGCGTAATGCGGGTGGCAGACCGGTCTGACCTCGTGACTCCTTCGTGGCGGCACCGCTGACGGCGCGAATAGAGCGCGCCACCGTCAGGGGGTGTGCTCGGGCAGTGCCGTTCGCACGGCTTCGGCCAGGTCGACCAGTGGCGCGGTCGCCTCCGACCGCGGTACCGAGCTCGGCACCCGCACCTGCAGGTAGGTGCCACGTCCCACGGTGGTGAAGACGTACGGCGGGGCGGGCTCGGTGAGGAACCACTCGACCCCGTTGACCTCGACTACCTGCGAGGTGGCGGTGAGCCCGGCCGGGCGGCCGACCCCGCAGCGCAGCACGACGGGCGGGTCGCCCCAGGCGGCGGTGCGGGTCGACGACGGCCGGGTGGCGTCCCGGTCCCGGCCGTCCAGCGATCCCGGCAGGGCATCGTGCACCCGACCGCAGCCGGCCGCGGGGCCGTCGGGCACGCGGACCGAGACGTCCGGCCGGCCGGTGCAGCCGGCGAGCACGGCGACGCAGACGAAGGTGGCGCCCAGCAGGCGGCGCCGACGGCTCAGAGGTGGACGACCGGGCAGGTCAGGGTCCGGGTGATTCCGTCGACGCCCTGGACCTTCGCCACGACCATCTTGCCGAGCTCGTCGACGTTCTTGGCCTCGGCGCGGACGATCACGTCGTACGGGCCGGTGACGTCCTCGGCCTGGGTCACGCCCTTGAGCTCGGCGATCTCGCGTGCCACGGCGGCCGCCTTGCCGACCTCGGTCTGGATCAGGATGTAGGCCTGGACAACCATCGGCATGGCCTCTCTTCGTAGAGTCAGCGGTCGCACGCGTCCCGAGGGGCGCGCGCGAGCGAACCTACCGGATCGGCTCGACCATGTGAGGGAGCGGGCAACATGACCGGCACGACCGGGACCGTCGGCGAGCTCGGCGAGGTCGCCGTCATCGCGGCGATCACCGCCCGACTCGGCACGACCGGCGCGGTGCTGCTGGGGCCGGGTGACGACGCCGCGGTGATCGCCGCCCCGGACGCGCGGGTGGTCGCGACCATCGACCTGCTGGTCGAGGGCCGGCACTTCAAGCGGGACTGGTCCGGCGCGGCGGACGTCGGGGTGCGCGCGGCGGCGGCCAACCTCGCCGACATCGCGGCAATGGGTGCGGTGCCGACCGCGCTGCTGGTCGGGCTGTCGGTGCCGGCGGAACTACCGGCCCAGTGGGTGCTCGAGCTGGCCGACGGCCTCGGCGAGGAGGCGGCCCGGGCCGGCGCGGCGGTCGCCGGCGGCGACCTGGTCCGCGGCGAGGTGGTGACGATCGCGGTCACCGCCCTGGGCACGCTCGAGGGCCGCGAGCCGGTCACCCGGGCCGGGGCCCGGCCCGGCGACCTGGTCGCGGTGGCCGGCCGGCTCGGCTGGGCGGCGGGCGGGCTTGCGGTTCTCTCGCGCGGATTCCGCTCGCCCCGGGCCCTGGTCGAGGCGCACCGCCGGCCGATCCCGCCGTACGACGAGGGGCCCCGAGCCGCGGTCCTCGGTGCCACCGCGATGGTGGACGTGAGCGACGGCCTGGTGTCGGACCTCGGGCACCTGGCCCGGGCCAGCGGGGTCTCGGTGCGGCTGGACTCGGAGGCGTTCCACGTGCCCACCGAGTTCCGGGACACCGCCCGGGCGCTGGCGGCCGACCCGCTGCAGTGGCTGCTCGCCGGCGGCGAGGACCACGCGCTGGCCGCGACGTTCCCGCCGGACGTGGACCTGCCGATGGCCTGGAGCGTTATCGGCCGGGTCGAGGCGGGCGAGGGAGTGCTGGTGGACGGCGCCGAGTGGGCCGGCCCAGGCGGCTGGCGGTCGTTCTGACCACCGCCGCCCCGCTCGCGGCGGGGGAGTGGCTGCCGCGCGCAACGGCACACGAGCAGCGGGTCGACGCGTGGGTGCGGCCGCACCTCGAACGGCGGCGGTCCGGACAGCAGCACCCGGTCGAGGACTTCCTGTTCGACTACTACCACCTGTCACCTGCCAAGCTGCGCCGCTGGCACCCGGGCGCCGGCGTGGTGCTCGCCGGACCGGAAGCGGAGGCCTACCTCGAGCTGGCGTCCTACCGGCAGGTGCCCGCCGGTGTCGAGGCGGACCCGCACCGGCTGGCCCGGCACGCCGGGCGGCTGCGCGACGTGCGCCGGCTGTTG
>JAVEDA010000374.1 GCA_030841195.1 Actinomycetota bacterium
GTCGAGTGGATCTTCGGGTCGCGCATCCAGTCCCACTGGCCGTGCATGACGTTGTGGCCGATCTCCATGTTCTCGATGATCTTGGCGACCGACAGGCCGGCGGTGCCGACGACCCACGCCGGCGGGAACATTGAGGCGAGCAGCAGCGCGCGGCTGCCGAGCTCCAGTTTCCGCTGCGCGTCGATCACCTTGCGGATGTAGGCCGCGTCGTCGGCGCCGCGCGAGTCGACGATCGACTGCCGGATCGCGTCCAGCTCCACGCCGAGAGTCTCGATGTCCTCGGGTGTGAGGTGCGCGATCGGGTTGTCAGTCTTCTTCTGCATGACGGTCATGATGTCTCCTTCGTGAGGACGGAGGGATCGGAATGTTCAGTGGTCGATGTCGCAGGCGCCGGCGGCTGCGTTGATGCAGGTCTGGATCGCGACGCCGCCGCTGCCGGACTGCTGGCGTGAGGCGGTCGTGATCTCACCCGTGCGCAGGTCGCGCACGGCACCCTCGCGCAGCGGCAGCACGCAGCCGTAGCAGATGCCCATCCGGCAGCCCGAGGGCATGAGCACGCCGGCGTCCTCGGCCGCGGTGAGAATCGGCGTCGCCCCGTTCGCCTCGACGGTCGTACCGCTACGGCCGAAAGTGACGGTGCCGCCCTCGCCAGGGGTGACCGTGGCGACACGGAAGTGCTCGGTCATCAGCGGCAGGCCGTGCGCGTCGTGGTGGGCCGCAAGGGCATCAAGCAGGCCGGCCGGGCCGCATGCGAGGGTGCTGCGTTCGTGCAGGTCGGGCACCAGAGCGGACAGCGCGTCGACGGCGAAGGTTCCGTGCACGTCGGTGTAGCGCGTGACGAGACGGATCAGACCGGCGTCGTCGAGGGCGCGCAGGTTGGCGATGAAGATCGAGTCGGGCTCGCTGGGCGCCACGTGGACGACGGTGATGTCGTGGTCCGCGCTGCGCCGGAGCCGGACGACTCCGGAGTCGGCGACGGGGAACAGGTTGCGCAGCATCCCGATGACGGGGGTGATGCCCGAGCCGGCCGTCACGAACAGCAGCTTCGTCCCGGCTCGCGGCAGCACGAACTCGCCGGCCGCCTGCTCGAGGTGCACCAGGGTGCCTGGCGTGCCGCGCCGGACCAGGTGTGTGCTCACCTTGCCGTTCGGGACCGCCTTGACGGTGATCGAGATGTTGCCATCGGCGCGGGGGCCGTGGGTCAGGGAGTAGGCCCGCCAGTGGCGTACGCCGTCGACGTCGATGCCGATCCGGACGTACTGGCCCGGGACGTGCCCGGCCCAGTCGGCTCCGGGGCGGATCAGGATCGTGGCGGCGTCGGTCGTCTCGGGCTGGACCTCGACGATGCGCCCGCGCAGGTCGGCGCCGCGACGCAGCGGGTCGACGAGGTCGAGGTAGTCCGCGGGCAGCAGCGGTGTCGTGGCGCGCTCGGCCAGCCGGGCTGCCTGGCGCAGCAGCGGCCTGATGCGACGGTGGGTGGTGACAGCGATACTCACCCGTCCATCGTGACTGGCCATGGAGGGTAAGGTCCTGACCACCAAGCGTGAAACCAAGGCGCACTTTTGTGCGGAAGGAACAGTTCATGGCTTCGGATGTGACCCGTGGCACTTCCCGGGACGCCCTCACGCTGCACATCGACGAACAGGTCGTCCGGGTGCTGCGCGAGCAACTGCCGCAGGTGGCCGCCCACACCGTGGCCGCGGTGACCGCCGAGGTGCCGGGCTACAGCGGGGCGTTGAGCGGGGCGATGGGCGAGAACATCGGGGCGGCAGTGCAGATGGCGCTGGCGGGCTTCCTCAAGCTGGCCGCCGGGGCCCGGGACGCCGACCCGATCACGCCGCTCGGCCCGACCCTGGAGGGGGCCTACGACCTCGGCCGCGGGGAGGCCCGCAACGGCCGCTCGATGGACGCCCTGCTCGCCGCCTACCGGGTCGGCGCGCGGGTGGCCTGGCGGGAGCTGGCCGGCCTGGCGGCGCGGGCCGGGGTCGAGGCCACCACGATGGCGCAGTTCGCCGAGCTGGTGTTCGCCTACATCGACGAGCTGTCCGCCGCCAGCGTCGCAGGCCACACCGACGAGCTGTCGACCAGCGGGCGGGTCCGCGAGCGCTACCGCGAGCGGCTCGGCCAGCACCTGCTCGCGGGCGCCGGCCAGGACGTACTCGAGGCCGCGGCCGAGCGCGCCGACTGGACGCCGCCGACGACCCTGACCGCGGTGCTGGTCCCCTCGGCACAGGTCCGCGGTGTGCTCGGGTCGCTCGGGCCGGACACCCTCATCGTGGGCGAGGACCTGCCGGGCGCCGAGGTCGGCGGCGCCGGCCAGCCGCTTACGCTGCTCCTGGTCCCGGAGGTGGACGGGGCCGGCCGGCGGCACCTGATCCGGGTGCTCGCCGGCAGGCAGGCCGTGATCGGGCCGCCTCGCCCGTGGTTGCTGGCCCGATCGTCATACGACCGGGCCGCTCGCACCGCGGCGATGGTCGCCGCCGGCCGGACCCACGACGACCCGGTGGACAGCGAGGACCACCTCGCCCAGCTGATCGTCCACGCGGACTCCGAAGCCCTGCACGATCTGCGGGCTCTGGCGCTTGCGCCGCTGAGCGGCCTGCGGCCCGCTACCCGCGAACGACTCGAGTCGACGTTGCGGTCCTGGCTGCTGCACCAGGGCCGTCGCGACGCCGTTGCCGCCGAACTGCACGTGCACGCGCAGACCGTTCGCTACCGCATGGGCCAGGTCCGCGAGCTGTACGGCGACCAGCTCGACGACCCCGCCACCGTGCTCGACCTGCTTCTCGCGCTCAGCGGCGGCGCACCGAGGCATCACGGCACGAGCTGACGAAGTCACTCATCTAGCGCGATGAGCGGGCGCGATTGTGCCGCTGTGCGGATCGCTGGAGCGGGCGGCCGGACGCCCGCGGACGCTCTGATACGACGCTATTGACGGTTGGTGAACATGCGCAACGTCGTGCGCGCCACCCACCACGACGACCTGGTCGCGCTCGGCAGTCTGACCACTCATTGCGCGCGGTTCCTCGAAGCCGCTGTGTCGTCGGGGCTCAACATCTTGGTCGCCGGCGGCACCCAAGTCCCGCGGGAACGCTCTCAGACGTGTTGGTTGGCTGCTGCTGCGTGACTGGGGTGCTCGGTCCGGCGCTTACGCCGAGCTGCTGAGATTCCGGTAGCGCTGGCGTTCGTTCTCGGGCAGGTGCCTGATCGCATGCCTCAGGGTCGTCTTCGGGAGACCCGGCACGTGTCGGTCGAGGTAGGAGCGCAGTCGCCGGGGGTCATGCTTCCCGGCCTCACGGACGAAACCGCCAACAGCCGCCTGCACGACCTCCTCGGGGTCGTGGGCGAGGAGGTCGGCGAGCGCAAAGGTGTCGTCCAGATCGCCGCCGCGAATGAAGAACCAGGTCGCGACGACGGACGTCCTCCGTCGCCACGGGTCCGACGAGCGGGACAGCTCGTACAGGGGTGCCCGGTCCCGGTCCTGCAGGTAGCCGCCCACCACGTGGGGCGCTGCCCGGTCCACCAGGTCCCATGTGTTGATCAGGTCGTGCT
>JAVEDA010000392.1 GCA_030841195.1 Actinomycetota bacterium
CGCGCGGACCTGTCGAACGGCGAGATGCTGGCGCAGCTGGACTCCGTCGGAGCCGTGATCTGTGCGGCCGGTGACGGGCTGGCCCCGGCGGACAAGAAGCTCTACGCGCTGCGTGACGTCACCGGAACGGTGCCGGCGATCCCGTTGATCGCATCGTCGATCATGTCCAAGAAGATCGCCGAGGGCACCGGCGCGCTGGTGCTCGACGTGAAGGTGGGTTCCGGAGCGTTCATGAAGGACGTCGACTCGGCCCGCGAGCTCGCAGCCACGATGGTCGCGCTGGGTGCCGACCACGACGTGCGCACGGTGGCGTTGCTCACCGACATGTCCACCCCGCTGGGGCTCACCGCCGGCAACGCCCTCGAGGTCCGCGAGTCGGTCGAGGTGCTGGCCGGTGGCGGCCCGCCCGACGTCGTCGAGCTCACCGTCACGCTGGCCAGGGAGATGCTTGCGGCGGCCGGCCTGGACGGGGTCGACCCTGCCGACCGGCTAGCCGACGGGTCGGCCATGGACGTGTGGAAGCGGATGATCCGCGCGCAGGGCGGCGACCCGGACGCACCGCTGCCGACGGCCCGCGAGACCCAGGTCGTGGCCGCCCCGGCCGACGGTGTGCTGGTGGGGCTGGACGCCTATGCGGTGGGCATCGCGGCCTGGCGGCTCGGCGCCGGACGGGCCCGCAAGGAGGACCCGGTGCAGGCCGGCGCCGGCGTCGAGATGCACGCCAAGCCCGGGGCCGAGGTACGTGCCGGGGAGCCGCTGTTCACGCTGCACACCGACGAGCCGGACCGGTTCGCCCGGGCCGAGGAGGCGCTTGCGGGCGCCGTCGTCATCGCCCCCGCGGGCTCCCGCCCGGACCTCCCCGGCCTGGTGCTCGAGCGGGTGGGCTGATGGCGCCGCAGCTGATCGCGGCGCCGACCAGGATCCCGGTGCCGGGCGGGAAGGTCATCGACGAGTACGTCGGTCGGGTGACCTCGGCGGACAGTGCCGTCTCGGTGGCGCACATGCGGGCGCCGGCGGGCTGGTCCGAGCCGGCCCAGACCCCGGAGTTCGACGAGGTGACTCTCGTGCTGCGCGGCTCGGTGGTGGTCGAGCACGACGGTGGCCGGCTGGAGGTGCCGGCCGGGCAGGCGGTGGTCACCCGGTCCGGTGAGCGGGTGCGCTACCTGGTCGGTGCGGAGGGGGCGGAGTACGTCGCCGTCTGCCTGCCGGCCTTCGACCCCGACCTGGCCCACCGCGACGCCTGACGCACGGTCTCGCTCGTGCCCGGCGTACGCCCGGTGAATGCTGTGTCCGAAAATGATCACGGAACCGTGATCGATGGTGCTCAACCGTGCTGAATTCGGCACGGTCGACAGCAAATGATCACGGAACCGTGATCATTTGGCGATCGGGTCAGAGGGGCTTGCGGTCGCTCTTGTCGCTCTTGAGGCGGAACGGGTCGGACATCGGCGGCGTGGCGAGCTCGGCCCGGGGGCAGGTGGCGATGGTGAGGCCGGCCCAGATCAGCGCGTCGTCGCACAGGCTCTCGACGGTCCAGCCCTGGTCCAGGCCGTTCTCACTGACCGTGACCTTGTAGATCGTGATCTCGTGGCGGTGCGGGCTGTCGTACATGACCGCGATCGAGCCGAGCAGCTTGGCCTCGCCGCGGGTGCCGCCGACGCCGTCCCAGGGTGCGTCGTAACGCTGCCAGAGGGACGAGGTGGCATTCCAGACACCGCCGGCGGACACGTCCAGGCGCCGGAGCTGCTGCAGGACCTGCTGCGCGGCCCGTTCGTCCAGGATCGCGGCAGGCCGGATGATCCGGACGTCCTCGCGTGCGCCCACCGTCATAGCCCTTTCATCGTGCTTTCAGTCCCCGAAGTTGAGAGTCTCGCAGACGGTAGCGTCCTCCCGTGACCAACTCTTTGACTCCCGATGATCTCCTGCGTGCGCCCAAAGTGCTCCTGCACGACCACCTGGACGGCGGGGTGCGGCCCCGGACCGTGGTCGAGCTGGCTGCCGAGCACGGGTACCCGAGCCTCCCCACGACCGACGTGGACGCCCTCTCGGGCTGGTTCTACGATGCCGCCAACTCCGGCTCGCTGGAGCGCTACCTGGAGACCTTCGCACACACCGTGGGCGTCATGCAGACCCCAGAGGCGCTGGCCCGAGTGGCGTCCGAGTGCGCCCAGGACCTCGCTGCCGACGGCGTGGTCTACGCGGAGGTCCGCTACGCCCCCGAGCTGCACGTGGCCGAGGGCATGGAGCTGCCGGCCGTGGTCGAGGCGGTCAACGAGGGGTTCCGCGAGGGACAGAAGCTGGCCGAAGCAGCCGGTACGCCGATCAGGGTCGGCGCCCTGCTCACCGCGATGCGTCACGCCGCCCGCTCGATGGAGATCGCCGAGCTCGCGGTGCGCTACCGGGACGACGGGGTGGTGGGCTTCGACATCGCCGGTGCGGAGGCCGGCTTCCCGCCGACCCGGCACCTGGACGCCTTCGAGTACCTCCAGCGCGAGAACGCACACTTCACGATCCACGCGGGGGAGGGCTTCGGGTTGCCCTCGATCTGGCAGGCGATCCAGTGGTGCGGGGCCGACCGGCTGGGGCACGGCGTCCGGATCATCGACGACATCACCGTCGGTGCCGACGGCGAGGCCCGGCTCGGCCTGCTCGCGGCCTACGTGCGGGACAAGCGGATCCCGCTGGAGATGGCGCCGACCTCGAACGTCATGACCGGCGCGGTGCGGTCCATCGAGGAGCACCCGATCGGCTTGCTGCGACGGCTCAGCTTCCGGGTCACCATCAACACCGACAACCGGCTGATGAGTGGGACCTCGATGACCAAGGAGTTCGTCCAGCTCGCGGACGCGTTCGGCTGGGGGCTGGACGACTTCCGGTGGTTCACGATCAATGCGATGAAGTCGGCCTTCATCCCGTTCGACCAGCGGCTGGCCCTGATCGACGGCGTGATCAAGCCCGGCTACGCCGCCCTGCAGGCCTGAGCCGGCCGCAACACGCTGGCGCCCGCTTCAGTACGGGTGCACGCGTGCTGAAGCAGGCGCCGACGTGCTTTACGTGGTCGACGCCGGTCAGGCGGCGACGTGCACCGGGTGCGGCTGGGGGTGGGGGTGCAGGGCGTTGACGGTGTCGCAGCGGGTGCAGCGATAGACCAGGTCGACGCCACCGGTGGGCCGGCCGGTCGGGACGAGGAGCTCGATGGAGCGGGGGCCGCGCAGCTCGCGCAGGCCGCACGCCTGGCAGTCGGTGACGAACATAGATCTATCGTCGGCGCTCGGCTACCATCAGCACAATCGACGTTCTGGGGAGGCAGCATCAGCAGAGCTAATACTGTTTGGGAGCTGCCGGTGACCCCGTCCTGGGACACCCGGCAGCTGGTCGCGCTGCTCGCGGTGGTCGACACCGGCACCTTCAGCGCCGCCGCGCTGCACCTGGGCTACACCCAGTCGGCGGTCAGCCAGCAGGTGGCCAGCCTCGAGCGGGCCGTCGGAGCGCCGCTGCTCGAGCGGCCGGGCGGCCCGCGCCGGGTGCGGCTCACGCCGGTCGGGGAGTCGCTGGTCGTGCACGCCCGCGCCGTGGTGGCCCGGCTGCTCGCGGCCCAGGCCGACATCGCTGCCATCCGGGCCGGGGAGCGCGGGACGCTGCGGGTCGGCACCATGCAGAGCGTCGGGACCAAGGTGCTGCCGCGCCTGCTCAGCCGGTTCCGCGACGAGCGGCCGGGCATCGCGCTGGTCCCGCTGGAGACGTTCGACCACGCTGAGCTGGCCCGGGCGGTCGAGACCGGCCGGTTCGACCTGTCGTTCGCGCCGATGCCGGTGGTCGAGGGCCCGTTCGCGGTCCGCCGGATCCTCGACGACCCGTTCGTCCTGCTGGCCCCGTCCGACTCCCCGCTGGCGGGCAGCGCGTCGGTGACGCTGCGTCAGGTCGTCCGGCTGCCACTGATCGGCTTCGCCGACCCGGACCTGCAGGACGAGCTGGTGCGGCACCTGCGGCGGACCGGGCACGAGCCGGACATCGTCTTCCGGTCCAACGACAACCCGACCGTGCAGGGCTTCGTCGCCGCCGGCCTGGGCTACGCCCTGATGCCGCGGCTCACCGTCGACGAGGACGACCCCGAGGTCGCCGTCGTCCCCACCGTGACCGGGCTGCCGGCCCGGCAGCTCGGCGTCATCTGGCACGTCGACCGGCAGCTGCCGCCGTCGGTGCACCGCTTCATCGAGCTGGCCGTGGAGGTCTGCGCCGACCTCAGCCGTGGCTGGCAGGAAGCCGACGCTCAAGTCGGGCTGTGAGCCTGCCGACCTAGCGTCCGGCCGCCGCCCGGAGCGCGCGCAGGGTGCCCTCCCGATCGCACGGCCGGCAGCCCAGCGACAGCTGGCGGGCCACCACAGCGGGCTCCGCGCGCATCAGGCGCAGCCCCCGGCGTACCAGAGTCAGGGGTGGCTTGCGGTGCTCGCGCAGGTCCCGGCGGAGCCGGCGGAGGAAGTTCTTCACCCGCGACCGGCGGACCACGACCGCGTCGAGCAACAAGCCGCGCTCGCGGGCCGGGGCGACCAGCTCGGCCGCGAAGATGCCCGTGCCGACGAACGCGGTCGCCCCGTCCAGGGCGAACCGGCGGGTGCCGACCCGGGCGTCGCGGGAGATGTCGTAGACCGGTACCTCCGCGGCGCCGTCGCGGCAGACCGCCTCCAGGGCCTCGAGGGCGCCCTCGGCGTCCCACGACCGCGGGTCGTCCCAGTCGACGATGCCGAGGGTCGGGTGGCGGGGGACGGTCGGGTCCGATCCGTCCTTGTAGAAGTCGTCCAGGTCCAGCAGCGGCAGCCCGGACTCCTCGGCCAGGTGGGTCTTGCCCGAGCCCGAGGGCCCGGCGAGCAGCACCAGCCGTGGGATCACCCGCGGGAGGCTACCGGGCCATTCTCAACACCCGCTGCGGTGCGAATTTGTCCTGATCCGGGAGATCTTGGTCAAGATAGTGCGCTTGTGCCCCGATACTGAAGGAACATGACCCGTACCCTGCACCTTCCCGGCGCCCGCCTCCGCGCCTCGTTCCTCGCCACCGGCGTCGCGGTCGGGTCGGCTGTGCTGCTGGTCCTGGTCGCACCGGGCGCGAGCGCGGCGGTCATGCCGGTGCCGCTCGGCACCGCCTCCTCGTTCGTCGTCCTGGCGGGCGCTGGCATCACCAACACCG
>JAVEDA010000043.1 GCA_030841195.1 Actinomycetota bacterium
CCTTCACCTCGTTGGCGCGCAGCGCCCGCTCGAGGTCCAGGCGGTCGCCAGGATCCGTGCGACCGGTGTAGGCGCGCACGTCGTGCCCGGCGTCGCGCAGGAGGGCGGCGGTGTCCTCCGCCGCCGAGACCGTGAGCGTGTAGACGATCCCGCTGCCGGGCAGCTCGCCGAGCCGGGCGGCCAGCCAGCCGAGGCGCGCGTCCGCCGTCGGGAGGGTGAGGACGCCGAGCCGCAGGCTGTCCCGCGCCAGGCTTCCGCGCACCGTGTGCACGGGCGCCCCGCCCGCACCGAGCTGCTCGACGACGTCGGACACCACCCGGGCGTTGGCCGTGGCGGTCGTGGCGAGGACCGGCCGGCCCGGTGGCAGGTCGGCAAGCAAGTCGCGGATCCTGCGGTAGTCGGGCCGGAAGTCGTGCCCCCCGTCGCTGATGCAGTGCGCCTCGTCGACAACGAGCAGACCGGTGGCCTCGGCCAGCCGGGGCAGCTGCTCGTCGCGGAAGCGCGGGTTGTTGAGCCGCTCGGGGCTCACCAGCAGCAGGTCGACCTCGTCGGCCGCGAGCCCAGCGGTCACCTCGGCCCACTCGTCCGCGTTGGCGGAGTTCATCGTCACGGCGCGCAGACCGGCCCGCCGGGCGGCGTCGACCTGGTCGCGCATCAGCGCCAGCAGCGGCGACACGATCAGGGTGGGACCACCCCCGCGGGCTCGGACCAGCGCGGTGGCGACGAAGTAGACCGCCGACTTGCCCCAGCCGGTGCGCTGGACCACGAGGACCCGCTCGCCGCCCTCGACCAGCGCCGTGACCGACTCGAGCTGCCCGTCGCGGAACTGCGCCGTCGGGTCGCCGACCAGCCGCCCCAGCAGGGCTTGCGCCTCCGCGGCGAGGGCGGCCGGCGGAGCGGCGGGGGTCGTGGTCACCGGGCCACTCCACCACAGGCCCCGGACATGGGCACACCAGGAGTGATCGTCACGCAGGGTCCGGGTTCGGGCACAGGCAGCAAATCCTCAACTTTGGCTATCGCCACCCTGCCGGTGCACGAGCAAAGTCAACTCGGGCGTCGTTTTTCGACAAGGGGAGGATCCATGAGGGGACGTTTGGCTGTTCTGATCACCGGTGTCGCCATCGCAGCCGCGGTCGGCGCCGGAACTCCGGCTACCGCCGCGCCGATCGACAAGGGCCACTTCCACGACGTCGGGACCAGCGACATCTACAACGACTGCGGCTTCCCGGCCCAGGACAGCTTTGACGTCTCAGGCAACTTTGTGTTCAACCAGCGCGGCTCGTCACCGTTCCCGTACTACCGGGAGAGCGTGCGCGGCACCGTCGTGACCACGGCGAACGGCGGCACCTACACCAACGTCTTCACCGCCACCAGCAAGGACCAGACGATCGTCGACAACGGCGACGGCACCATCACCATCACCACGTTCGCCGCCGGCGGTTCCCGGTATTACGACACGGACGGCAAGCTCGTGCTCAAGGACCCCGGGGAGGTCCGGTTCTCTGTGGTCATCGACTACATGGGCACTCCCGGCAACCCTGACGACGACGTCTTCGTGGAAGACTCCTTCCAGCTCGTTCGCCCGTCCACAGGAAACAGCGACTTCTCGGACCGCGACTTCTGTGCGGATCTCCTGGAGTTCACTACGTAGGCGCAAGCGCCCGACTCGTCGGCGTTGCCCAGGTCCGTCGCGGATCTGGACCGGGTCGGTTCGACGTGCAACTCTTGATCATGAGTCACCTGCCGCCGAACCGGCCGTGGGACCTGCCATCCGACGCCGTGTCGGCTGGTCATCGCCGCCGCGTCCGCGCGCTCTACGCCGTTGCCGCCGTCCTGGGCGTGGCGGTCACCGTCGTGGTGACGGGACCTAATTCGTACGGCGAGGTGGCCGACCGCCGCGCCGCTGGCAACTGCTCGACCAGCGTCCTCCAGCGGCTGATGACACCGGGGACTACGCACGTCGCCAGGTCCGGCCAGACGATCCGTCGTCAGTCGGACGGGGGCTGGGTCATCACGGGCGAGCTGACGCAGCGCAACACCTACGGCGCCAGCTGGTCCTCGACGTACCGCTGCGACCTGACGCCGCACGGCGATGTCGACCAGCTCGCTTTGCGGCCGCTGCCCTAGCGAGGGGTCAGGCCGAACGGGCCGCCCTCGGCGACCAGCGGTAACCCACCCCCCGCACGGTCTGCAGCGCCCGGCCGGTCCGGTCGCCGAGCTTGCTGCGCAGCCGGTGCACGTGCACGTCGACGGTCCGGCTGCCGCCGTGCCGGCCGTCCCACAGGGTCGTGAGCAGCGCGCTGCGGGTGTGCACCCGGTCCGGTGCCGCGACCAGGTGCGCGAGCAGGTCGAACTCCAGCCGGGTCAGGTCCATCTCCCGACCCTCGACCACGGCCCGGCGCTGGTCGGTGTCGACGGCGAGGTCGAGCCCGTCGCGGTCATCGGGCGCGCCGGCCGGCTCGGGCACCAGGGCGAGGGCCGGCCGGGTGCCGCCGCCGGCCGTGATGGGCAACCCGGCTGCGCGCCAGGCCTGGAAGCCGCCGATCACGTCGGTGGCCCGCCGGACTCCCACCTGCTGCAGGGCCGCCGCGGCCAGGCTGGAGGTGTAGCCCTCCGAGCAGAGCACGATCACATGCAGGTCGTAGGACGCGAGCGGCAGCGGGGCGTCGCTGGCCGGGTCGAACCGCCACTCCAGCACGTTGCGCTCCACCAGCATGGCGCCCGGCACTTCGCCCTCGTCGGCCCGCTGGGCCGCGGGCCGGATGTCGACCAGCACCGCACCGGCCTGCCAGGCCCGCTGCGCGCGATGCGGGTCGAGCCGCAGCAGGCCGGCCCGAGCTGTGGCAAGCAGGTCGACGACTGACAGAGGTGACATGGCGCTCACCAGTCGGTCCCGTTGCGCTCGAGCGAGACGACCTGCGGCCGGCCCTGGTCGTCCAGCACGTAGTGCCGCATGGTGTCCAGCGCGGGGGCGTAGACGTGCAGGCTGACCGCGGGCTCGGTGCCGTTGTTGGTCACGTCGTGCACGTAGTCGGGGCCGAACGCCCGGATCCGGCCGGCCGAGAGGGTGCGGTGCACCAGCGCGGCGGGACCGCGCGAGCGAGTGGGCGGGAGGGTCGACTCCTCGACGACCCCGGACAGCACGGTGAACGCGCCGGCCGAGCCGCCGTGGTCGTGCAGGCCGGTCGACTGCCCCGGCAGCCACGTGAGCAGCCAGGCCTCGTAGTCGTCGGTCACGGCGACCCGGACCGACCATCGGCTGGCATGGGCGAACCGGACATGCGGGCGCCACAGGTCGGTGCGGGTTGCGAGCTGGCGGGCCAGGTGGTGCAGCCGGGCGGGTCCCACCCGACGCAGCTGCGGAGGAGGGGGAGCGGGCAGGGAGGTAACAAGGGTCATGGCGGGTCCTCGGGTCGAGCGGGGGAAGCGGGCGGCGGAGGTCAGCCGCGTCGACAGGCGGTGCTCACCGAGCGCATCAGGTCCAGGTGGGTACGCCGGTACAGCCGCACCGAGGTGACCACCTGTCGCGCCGTCATGTTGAGAAGTATGTCAGTGGAGAAACTAGTCATCAAGTCCGGGGCTGTGTCGGCGTGTCGCGGAGGCACCACAGGATCTCCGAGGCGGCGGCCGAACGTGCCGCGGCGCACAACACCATCCCCGAGGGCGCACACCAAGATCCCCAAAATTGCATGATCAACACCGGGGTTGATCATGCAACTCTGGGGATCTTGGCCGGGCTCCTGGTGCTCGCGGTCCTCCTGGCTACTGGACCGTGAAGGACTTCGTCATCGACGCGGTCGACGAGTCGCCGGCGTACACCTCGATCTGACCGGCCTCGACGACGAACTTGCCGTTGTTGTCGTAGAAGCCGAAGTCGCTCTTGTCGAGGTGGAAGGTGACCCTCTGGGGAGCATCACCGGGTGCCAGCGTGACCCGCTGGAACCCTCGCAGGCGGCGCACCGGCTGCGAGATGCTCGCGACCGGGTCGTGGATGTAGAGCTGCACCACATCGTCACCCTTGACCGAGCCGGTGTTCTTGACGTCGACAGTCACCGTCACGGTCCCGTTCTTCGACACCGTGGAGCGGTCCAGCGTCAGGTTGGACACGTCGAACGTCGTGTAGCTCAGGCCGTACCCGAACGGGTACTGCGGCGCGCAGGACTGGAGATCCCGGTACCGGGAGTTCCACTTCTGCGTGACGTCGCACGGCCGCCCGGTCGGCAGGTGGTTGTAGTAGATCGGCACCTGACCGACCACGCGCGGGAAGCTGACCGACAGCTTGCCGCCCGGGTTGTTCGCGCCGAACACGGTGTCCGCCACGGCGTTGCCCGCCTCGACACCTGGGAACCAGGCCTCGAGGATCGCCGGTGAGGACGGGATGGCGTCCCCGAGGGTCAGCGGCCGGCCGTTGAAGAGCACCACGACGAACGGCTTGCCCGTCGCCTTGACGGCGTCGATCAGCTTCTGCTCGTCGCCCGGCAGGCCGATGTCGGACCGCGCGGCGGACTCGCCGCTCATCTCACGGGTCTCACCGAGAGCGAGGACGACCTGGTCGGCACTGTTGGCAGCAGCCGTGACTGAAGTGATGTCGGCGTCGTGGCAGGCGTCGTTGGGGTGGGAGTCGGGCGCGTTGTCGATGTTGTCCGTGTCGCAGCCCTTGGTGAATGTGGTGTTCGGGTTCTGGGCCAAGATGCCGTCGTAGACCGAGACGGCGTCCTCGTCCTTGCCGTGGCCCCACCACGGGCCGAGCATGTCGTGCTGGTCCTTACCGAGCGGGCCGATGACGGCAGTCGACAAGGTGTCGGAGAAGGGAAGCGTGCCGCCCTCGTTCTTGAGCAGGACCATCGACTTGTTCGCAGCGTTGCGGGCGGCGGCCCGGTCGTCGGCGGTGAGGAAGCTCGCGGGGTCGGTCGCAGCAGCCTGGTCGACGTACGGGTGGTCGAAGAGCCCGGCGCGGAACTTCACCCGCAGGATGCGGCTGACCGCGTCGTTGAGCCGCGACATCGAGATCTGGTGCTGGGCGAGCAGCTGCTCGCCGTAGTCGCGGATGTTCGTGCTGACCATCTCGGAGTCGGTGCCGGCGTTCAGCGCCAGCGCGCCCGCGGACGGCCCGTCCGCCGCGACACCGTGGCCGCACGGCCCACCGTCCGGCTTGACCCCGGGGCACGCCCGCAGCTCGGCGACGGCGGTGTAGTCGGATTCGACGAAGCCGTCGAAGCCCCACTCCTTCTTGAGGAGCTGTGTCTCGGTGTCGTGGTTCGCACAGCCGGGGACGCCGTTGATCGCGTTGAACGAGCACATTGCGGTGTCTGCACCGGCGTCGATCGCGGCCTTGAACGGCGGGAGGTAGAGGTTGCGCAGCGCGGACTCGGACATGTCGGTGGTGTTGTACTCGCGGCCGCCCTCCGGGGCACCGTAGGCGGCGAAGTGCTTGACGCTGGCGGCCACCTTGTCCGTTGCCGCGTAGTCGCTGCCCTGGTCACCCTTGACCCGGGCCGCGGCGAAGACCGACCCGAGGTACGGGTCCTCGCCGCCGCCCTCGGAGATCCGGCCCCAGCGTGGTTCGTGCGAGACGTCCACCATCGGGCTGTAGACCTGCTTGAGTCCCACGGTCGCCGACTCGCGGGCGCCGATCGTGGCGTCGGCCTGGGCGATCGACGGGTCGAACGAGCTGGCCGCGCCGAGCGGGATCGGGAACACCGTCCGGTACCCGTGGATGGTGTCGAAGGCGAACAGGATCGGGATGCCGAGCCGGGACTCGTCCACCGCAACGTGCTGCAGGCGGTTGATGTTCGCCGGGTTGACCTCGCTGAACACCCCCCCGAGGCCCGCCCTGGCCTCGTCGTCAGTCGCCTGCCAGTCGGCCAGCAGCTGGACCTGTTCCAGCTTCTCCTTGGTGGTCATCTGCTTGACCAGCGCAGCCACCTTGTCCTCGATGGACGCGTTGGCTGCCTGCCGGGTCGGGGCGAGCGCCTGCTCGTCCGCCGACTGGGTGCCGGCCACCACGCCGCCGGCCACCGCCATGGTCAAGGCCGCCCCCGCGGCGATTGTCACGATCTTGTGCGAGAGGGGATTCATGACCCACTGTCATACACCCAGATCGTGAGATATGTCACATTCGGGATTTGACCGGGTCAGACGTGCGGGGCCACCTCGGCCGCGACCAGACCCAGGTGGTCGAGGTCGGCGAGGTCCAGCACCTGGAGGTAGACGCGTTCGGCGCCGAGCTCGCGCAGCAGGCCCAGCTTGTCGACGACCTCGGCCGGGGTGCCGCCGAGGCCGTCCGACCGCAGCGACGCGGCGTCGCCGCCCGCGGCCGCAGCCCGCCGGCGTACCTCTTGCTCGTCGGCACCGACGGCGAGGGTCTGGGCCGCGGACAGCACCAGCGACGACGGGTCCCGGCCGGCCACCTCACAGGCCCGGCGGACCCGCTCGAAGCAGGCGCCGGTGACCTCGAGGCTGTCGAACGGCACGTTGTACTCCGCGGCGAACCGCGCGGCCAGCGCCGGCGTGCGGGTCGGGCCCTTGCCGCCGACGATCACCGGCAGCGGGGACTGCACCGGCTTCGGCAGCGCGGGGCTGTCCGCCAGCGAGTAGTGCGCGCCGGTGAACGAGAAGGTCTCGCCCGGCGGCGTCGCCCACAACCCGGTCACGATCGCCAGCTGCTCCTCGAGCAGGTCGAACCGCTCGCGCACCGGCAGGAACGGGATGCCGTACGACGTGTGCTCGGCGTCGAACCAGCCGCTGCCCAGTCCGAGCTCCACCCGGCCGCCGCTCATCGCGTCGACTGTGGCCACCGTGATGGCCAGGGGACCAGGCAGCCGGAAGGTCGCGGAGGACACCATCGTGCCGAGCCGGATGGTCGAGGTGTCGCGGGCCAGCCCGGCGAGCACCGCCCAGGCGTCGGTGGAACCGGGTCCGGGGTCGCCGGGGCTGATCCGCTGGTAGTGGTCGGACCGGAAGAACGCGTCGAAGCCGAGTCGCTCGGACTCGGCCGCGACCCGGTGCAGGTCGTCGTAGGTCGCGCCCTCCTGGGGCTCGGTCATGATCCGCAGCAGCACTGGCTCTGCCTACCCTGCCAGCGCCGCGGAGACCACCTCGCGGGCCGCCGCCTGCACCTGCGCCAGGTGCTCGGCCCCGCGGAAGCTCTCGGCGTAGATCTTGTAGACGTCCTCGGTGCCCGACGGCCGGGCCGCGAACCAGGCCGACTCCGTGGTCACCTTCAGACCCCCGACCTTGGCGCCGTTGCCGGGTGCCTCGGTGAGCTTGGCGGTGATCGGCTCGCCCGCGAGCTCGGTGGCGGTCACCTGCTCCGACGAGAGCGACGCCAGCACCTTCTTCTCCTCCCGCGTCGCGGGGGCGTCGACCCGCGCGTACGCCGGGTCGCCGAACTTCGCGGTCAGCCCCTGGTAGCGCTGTCCGGGGGACTCGCCGGTGACCGCGAGGATCTCCGCGGCGAGCAGCGCGAGCAGGATGCCGTCCTTGTCGGTCGTCCAGACGCCGCCGTCGCGGCGCAGGAAGGACGCGCCAGCCGACTCCTCGCCGCCGAACGCGATCGACCCGTCGAGCAGGCCGGGGACGAACCACTTGAACCCGACCGGCACCTCGACCAGCCGCCGGCCGAGGCTGTCGGCCACCCGGTCCACCATGCTCGAGCTGACCAGCGTCTTGCCGACCGCCGCGTCGGCGCCCCAGCCGTCCCGGTGGCTGTAGAGGTAGTCGATGGCCACCGCGAGGAAGTGGTTGGGGTTGAGCAGGCCGGCGTCCGGCGTGACGATGCCGTGCCGGTCCGCGTCGGCGTCGTTGCCGGTCGCGACGTCAAACGGCGCCCGACCAGATCCGTCCAACTGCGACATCGTCCGC
>JAVEDA010000410.1 GCA_030841195.1 Actinomycetota bacterium
CGGTGAGGTCGGCTCCGCGGCGCACCATGCCGTGGCCCGGACCGCCGTGCAGCAGTCGCAGGTCCTGCTCAAGAACGACCGCAGCACACTGCCGATCAAGACCCAAGGACGCATCTACGTCGCAGGCAGCAACGCCGACAACATCGGGAACCAGGCCGGTGGCTGGACACTCACCTGGCAGGGCGGCTCGACCAACAAGATTCCCGGCACCACGATCCTGGAGGGCATCAAGAGCGACGCCGGCGGAGCTGACGTCACCTACAGCCCGAAGGCGTCGGCACCGATCAAGGCCGGTGACGTCGGGGTGGTCGTGGTCGGCGAGACGCCGTACTCCGAGGGTTTCGGCGACGTCGGCGGCCCGCGCTGGGGCTACGACCCGGGCGAAAATGGCGACCTCCGGCCGGTGAAGGACATGAAGCTGTCCGCGGACGACTCCGCGGCCGTCGACAAGGTCTGCGCCGAAGCGGCGCGATGCGTCGTGGTCGTCGTGTCCGGCCGGCCGCTGATCCTCGACCCGGCCCAGCTGTCGCACGTCGACGCGCTGGTCGCCGCCTGGCTGCCCGGCAGCGAGGGGACCGGGGTCGCCGACCCGCTGTTCGGGAAGGCGCCCTACACCGGCAAGCTCCCGGTGACCTGGCCGCGGACCCTGGCCCAGGAGCCGATCAACGTCGGCGACGCAAACTACGACCCGCTCTACCCGTTCGGCTACGGGCTGTCGACCCCCTAGGAGTCGGAGGACTTACTACGAGGCGCTCGTCGACGGCGTGACGAACGGTGGCTTCACGACCCGGAACCGGGCCGGCCGGCCGCGCACGTCGACGAGCACCTCGTCCCCGGCGGTCACCGACGGGTCCAGCAGCGCGAGCGCGATCCCGAGCTTGCGGGTGGGCGAGAACGTGCCGCTGGTGACCTCCCCGGCCGGCGCGCCGCTGTCGGTCGTCACCGTCATGTGCGCCCGCGGGATGGCCCGCTCCAGCCCCTCCAGGCCCCAGGACAGCCGGGCCGGGCCGGCCTCCTTCTCGGCCAGCAGGGCGGCCCGCCCCCAGAACGCGGGCTTCTTCCACCCGACCGCCCAGCCGCAGCGCGCCTGCACCGGCGTGATGTCCAGCGACAGGTCCTGCCCGTGCAGGGGGTAGCCCATCTCGGTGCGCAGCGTGTCCCGCGCGCCCAGCCCGGCCGGCCGGATGCCGAACGGTTCACCCGCCTCGAGCACCGCGTCCCACAGGGCCACGGTGTCGTCCCACCGCGGCACCAGCTCGTAGCCGCGCTCGCCGGTGTAGCCGGTGCGGCAGACCACGACCTCCTGCCCGCGCCAGTCGACGGCACGGAACGACATGTAGGAGTGGCCGGTCGGCAGGCCCAGTGCGTCGAGCGTCTCGTCGCTGCGCGGTCCCTGCACCGCGATGACGCCGTGCTGGTCGTGCAGGTCGCGTACCTCCAGCCCGGCCGGCGCGGCGGCAGCCAACCGGCGTACGACCTCGGCGGTGTTGGCGGCGTTGGGGATGAGGAACACCTCGTCCGGCGACACCAGGTAGGCGATCAGGTCGTCGACCACGCCTCCGGTCGCGTCGTCGCAGCAGAGGGTGTACTGCGCCTGCCCGTGGGTGATCCGGCCCAGGTCGTTGGTGAACGCCTCGTTGACGTACGCCGCGGCGCCGGGCCCGCGGACCACGGCTTTGCCGAGGTGGCTCACGTCGAAGACGCCGACCGCTTCGCGCACGGCGGTGTGCTCCTTGACCACACCCCCGCCGGGATACTCGATCGGCATCTGCCAGCCACCGAAGTCGGCCATCTTGGCTCCGAGCGCCAGGTGGCGCTCGTGCAGCGGGGACTGGCGGAGGGCGCTCGGATCGGTCACCCGGCGGACGCTAGCATCGCTCGTCTGTCACAAATCGACACGCCAACCCGATCAGGACGGAAGCACCCGTGGCCACGGTCAGCCTCAGCTCCAGCAAGCCGGTCAGCCTCAAGGTCGACGCGCTCGTCGTCGGCGTCGCGAAGGTCAAGGGCGGCGGCTTCGTCGTCCTGCCGGGCGGCGAGGAGGTCGACAAGGCGCTGAAGGGCCGGATCGCCGAGACGGTTGCCGCGATGGGCAACCTGGGCAACCCCAACGAGGTCTCCAAGCTGTCCTCGCTGGGCGCCACCACAGCTCCGATCATCGTGGCCGTCTGCCTCGGCAAGGCGGTCGACGCGGGCCGCGGCCGGCCGTCGTACGGGCCGGAGGTGCTGCGCCGGGCCACCGGTGCCGCCGCCCGTGCCCTGGCCGGCACCGCGAAGGTCGGGCTGGCGCTGCCGGCCGGGACGCCGGCGGAGGTGGCCGCCGTCAGCGAGGGCGCCCTGCTCGGCGCCTACGCCTTCCGCACCTACCGGGTGACCAGCACCGAGCGGAACCGGCCGCCGGTCGAGGCGTTCACCCTGGTCACCGACGCGCCCCGGGACAAGGCCAACAAGGCCGCGGTCGAACGGGCTCACACAGTGGTCGACGCCGTGCACCTGGCCCGCGACTGGGTGAACATCCCGCCGGTCGACCTGCCCCCTGCCGAGCTGGCCAGCCGCGCGGCGGCCGCCGCCAAGGCGGCCGGGGTCGCCGTCGAGGTGCTGGACGAGAAGGCGCTGAAGAAGGCCGGCTACGGCGGCACCCTCGCGGTCGGCATGGGATCGTCGCGCCCGCCGCGGATGGTGAAGCTCACCTACACCGCGGGCCGCGGCAAGCCGCACCTGGCGCTGGTGGGCAAGGGCATCACGTTCGACTCGGGCGGCCTGTCGCTCAAGCCGTCGACCGCGATGGAGTGGATGAAGTCCGACATGGGCGGGGCGGCCGCGATCATCGCGGCGACCACCGCGATCGCCCGGCTCGGCCTGGACGTCAACGTCACCGCCTGGGCGCCGATGGCGGAGAACATGCCGTCCGGCACGGCCCAGCGGCCGTCGGACGTCATCACCATCTACGGCGGCACGACGGTCGAGGTGATGAACACCGACGCCGAGGGCCGGCTGGTGCTCGCCGACGGCATCGTGCGGGCCAGTGAGGACAAGCCCGACGTGCTGATCGACGTGGCGACGCTGACGGGGGCGCAGCTGGTGGCGCTCGGTGCCCGCACCTCCGGGGTGATGGCCAACGACGCCGCACTGCGGACGGCGATCGTGGCGGCGGCCGAGTCGTCCGGCGAGCAGATGTGGCCGATGCCGCTCCCGGTGGAGCTGCGCACCGCGATGGAGTCGACCGTGGCCGACATCTCCAACATGGGCGACCGGTACGGCGGCATGCTCACCGCCGGGCTGTTCCTCAAGGAGTTCGTGGGCGAGGGCATCCGGTGGGCGCACCTGGACATCGCCGGGCCGTCGTTCAACGACGCGGCGCCGCACGGCTACACGCCCAAGGGCGGCACTGGGCACGCGGTACGCACCCTGGTGCGGCTGGCCGAGGACCTCGCAGCGGGCGACGTCCCCGAGGCCTGACCGGCCGCCCGTTGCGACGGCCGAGGAAAGCTGCTGCGTCCGGCCGCCAAATGATCACGGTTCCGTGATCGTTGGTGGTCGACCGCGGTGAATTGAGCACGGTCGAGAACAAGACGCCGCGGTAGGGCCCGGCT
>JAVEDA010000459.1 GCA_030841195.1 Actinomycetota bacterium
GACGACGCCCAGGGTGCGGTCGTCCGGCGCGGAGGGCCACTCGACGAAGTACGTCCCGATCCGGGGTGTCATCACCATGCTCCCAGCGCTCACCCCGAGCCAGACGTTGTCGGCTAGCGACGGCAGCAGATCCGCCAGCCCGGACTCGCGCATCCAGTGGCACAGGTACGTCGCGTCGCCGCCATCGACGAGGAGCACGTCGGCCTCGCGGACCCACGGCACCCACCGCTCGACGCCGATGGTGGGCAGTGCGGTGAGTTCGAGGACGCCGAGCGACGCCCAGCCCAAGCCGGACAGGTGACGGAAGTCGGGCTCGCTGGCTACGAAGCCCCGCACCGATGCCGGACCGCACATCGGGTGACCCCACTGTGCTGTCGGCACGCAGAGGGCGTGGCACTCGGCGATCGGCTTGCCGAGGAGTTGCACGAGCGCCGACTGGATGCTGGGGTTCGTGACGCCGCCGGACGTCAGCAACAGATTCAATGTGCCTCCATGTTCGCGCGCGGAAGGTGAATGTCCCTGAAGACCTGGCACTGCGCTGGGACTCATCGGTGGACCGCGCAGAATGCCGGGTCTCTTCGCGGCACCCGCGTCGACGATTGCACGATCCGTGCAAGAGACGTTTCCGCGGGAACGTCCGAGCACCAGGTCGGCCAGCGAACCCCCGCCCGGAGGCGGCTGCGTCGGCTAGATCCGGAAGAACGAGTTGAGGAAGCGCTCGGCCAGCGCCGAGTCGCCGCGGACCGTACCGGTGTTGCACCGCCCGAAGGCGCACAGCACCATGCTGGCCGCGTCGAACTCGAGGTACGCCGGCAGGCTCTCGATCTCACCCGGCTCGTAGGTGAGGGCGCCGTCGGCGATCGTCACCCGGTAGTCGCCCGCGTTGCGGCCACCGACCCGGATGCCGATGGTGAAGGGGTCGCCGCCGGCGTCAGCCGCGACCGTGCCCTGCCAGATCGCGAACATGAACGGCACCAGCAGGTCGGCGGCGTCGCCGGAGAGCGCGTGGTTGCGCCCGCTGCCCTCGCGGATGTCCCACGAGTGGACGCCGTAGTCCATCAGCTGGCCAGCCGCGTAGAAGAACGCCGGCACCGGGCCCATGTAGGCATGGGTGACCATGAACCCGGTCCAGTCGTCCGGCCCGATGGCGTCCAGCAGCTCCTGCATCTTGTGGAAGTCGTCCCGCAGCCGCTGCATCAGCTCGGCCTGCGGCACCCCGCGGAACGCGGTGGCGAACTCATTCGCCTTCTCGTGCATCACCGGCAGCCCGAACGGCTCGGGGGCCTCCGTGCCGCTGCGGGCGGCGTCGAACGCGCGGAAGTAGCCCTCCGTCGTGTCGATGATGTGGGCCACCGCGTCGCGGGTCGTCCAGTCGGTGCAGGCCGTCTGCCGCTCCCAGGCATCGGTCTGCTCGGCGAGCGCGAAGAACTGCTCTGCCTCCTGCCGGACGACCCGCAGGATGGTGTCCTTGCCCTCGTAGGTCATGGCGTTCCACTCGGTCATGCCAGGCACCTCTCCTCGACGTGACGTGCTATTCGTCGAGCTGCTTGCCGCCGAAGTACATCAGCGGGTCGCTGAGCAGCTCGATCTGGATGCCGTCGGGGTCCTTGAAGTACATCGACTCCTCGATCCCGAGGTCGGGGCCGGCGTACTTCACGCCCGCCGCATCCAGCTTGTCCCGGACCTCCTCCCAGCGGTCCCGCGGGGCGGAGATAGCGATGTGCTGCACGCTGCCGATCGACTCGACCCCGGGCTGCAGGCCGAGGCCGGGGAAGTCGAAGAAGCCGAGCAGTGTCTGGTTGCCGAGGTCGAAGAACAGGTGCGAGGAGCCGGCGTAGTCGCGGTTCTCGACCAGCTCGACGAGCGGGAACCCCAGCAGCCCTTGGTAGAACTGGATGGTCTGCTCGACGTCGGAGCAGATCAGCGCCGCGTGGTGGATGCCCCGCCCCGGCGTCGGCGGCCGCTCGGCCGGCGGCTTGAGGTAGCGGTCCCGCAGCTCGTTGCGTCGGGCCTCGAGCTCGACCAGCTCGGCGTCACTGGGCATCGGGCTTCTCCTCCGCGCGCTGTTTTCCTCCGCAACTAATGTCAGGGACACTAGTCGCCGGGGGACGCTCCCGGAAGGCCGAAAATCGGTCGGCCAAGGACGGAAGTCAGGTCGGCGGGTAGGTCAGCCCGATCTGGCGGCGCACCTCGTCCATCGTCGCCATGATCGCAACTGTCTCGTCCAGCGGCATCACGTCACTCTCCAGCCGGCCATCGCGCAGGCAGCGCACCACCTCGGCGGCCTCGCACCACATCCCGCGCCCGTCGACCGAGTGCTCGAACCGTTCGGAGGTGCCGTCCCGCCGGGTCAGGGTGAAGCCGGTGGGCGTGTAGAACTGGCCGTCGACCTGCACCCGGGCATCGGTGCCGACGACTGCTGCCGTGGTCGGGCCGGCGGCCAGCAGCGTCGTGGTCAGGACGGCGTGCGCGCCCCCGGCGTACTGCATGATCATCGAGGTGGTCGCGTCGACGCCGGTGAACGCCGGGTCGCTGACCGCGGTGATCCTCGAGGGCGTCCCGAGCACCATCGACGCGAACGAGACCGGGTAGACACCGAGGTCGAGCAGCGCGCCGCCGCCGAGCTCCGGGGCGAACAGCCGGTGCGACGCGTCCGGCGCGAACCACCCCCCGTGGTCGGCGATCACTTGCCGCACCTCGCCCAGCGTCCCGTCCGCGAGCAGCTCGCGCAGTCGCCCCGCCCACGGCACGAACCGCGCCCACATCGCCTCCATCAGGAAGACCCCGCGGTCCCGCGCGGCCGTCACCAACGACTCGGCCTCGGCGGCGTCCATGGTGAACGGCTTCTCGACCAGCACCGCCTTGCCGGCCTCGATCGCCATCAACGCGGCGGCGTGGTGACCGGGGTGCGGGGTGGCCACGTAGACGACGTCGACCTCGTCGTCGGTGACCAGTGCCTCGTACGTCGGGTGGGCGCGGCCGAGCGAGTGCTCGGCGGCGAACCGGTCCGCGGACTCCTGGGCCCGGGACCCCACAGCAACGGCCTCCGAGCCTTCGACGAACTGCAGGTCGGCCACGAAGGCCGACGCGATCCCGCCTGTTCCCAGCACACCCCATCGCACCGTCATCTGCTCAGTCTCCTTGCTCCCCAGGCCGCTGCGAGCGGCCACAGCGACTGGGCCCCCGCGGCCACCCGCTCGGACAGACCGACCCGGTCGGTGTCGGCCACCAGCTCGACGAAGAACCACCCCACCAGACCCAGCAGCACGGCGCCAGCCGCGACCGACACCGCCGGGCGCAGGGCGACGACCTCGGACGACGGGCGACCCGCCAGCAGCGGCCAGGCCGCGAGCGAGACGAACGACACCGTGGCCGCGGCAGTGTGCGCGGCCGAACCGCCCCCACCGGCCGGCAGCGGGAACGCCGCGACCAGCAGGGTGCCGACACCGCCCACGGCGAGCAGTACGCGTCCCGGGCTCGCGGCGGCGCGCAGCGCGAGCGCCGTGGTCAGGTGGCAGGCACCGAGCCCGGC
>JAVEDA010000466.1 GCA_030841195.1 Actinomycetota bacterium
CGCACCTCGTGGTGGACCGGGAAGGCGGTGGGGCCCGACTACGGCCCGTGCGTCCAGGTCCAGGGCAACCCGGCGCCGCCCTGGTCCGGGCCGCGCGCGACCCCGTGCCCGACCCCCGTCGACCCGATGACTCTGACGGGCACGCCGCTGCTCGCCCGCGACGCCACCGGTGCCTACGTCACCCAGCTGCAGCGGCTGCTGGCGGTGGCGCCGGTGACCGGCTTCTTCGGGCCGGTCACCGAAGCCGCGCTGACGGCGTTCCAGAAGGCCCACGGCCTGTCGGTGACCGCGACCACGACGCCGGCGACCTGGCGCGCCCTTCGCGGGCAGTCCGCGTCAGCGCCACCGCCACCTGCGCCGAGCGCCCAGACCGTGACGGCGGGTCGCTCCCTGCCGGCGGCATTCCGCTACAGCGTCCGCAAGGGCGACTCGCTGAGCCGGATCGCCGCGACCTGGCGCTCGTCGGTCGGTGCCATCAAGTCCGCCAGCCGGCTGACCAGCGACACGATCCGGGTCGGCCAGGTCGTGATCGTGCCGGTGCGGTCCGGCATCACCAAGTTCACCTGGACCTGGCTGGACAAGGGCGACCGGGGAGTGGCCGTCAAGGCGCTGCAGACCGCGTTGCGGATGAAGCCGAAGTACCGCACCGGCCTGTTCGGCGACATCACCAAGGGCCGGGTGAACCAGCTCAAGGCCGCCCACGGCTGGCCCGCCGACGGCATCGCCGGCCCGGGCGTCTGGCGCGCGCTCGGCGCCTGACCCTCCGGTCGTGTCGCTGGGCCTAGGCTCGCGGTCATGACGGACAGCCCCGTGGAGGCCGCACCGGCGCTGCCGGGCACGACGTACCTCGTGGTCGACGGCGAGAACATCGACGCCACCCTGGGCATGAGCGTGCTGAACCGGCGGCCCAACCCTGACGAGCGGCCGCGCTGGGAGAAGGTGCGCGACTTCGCCGAGGCCGAGTGGGGCCAGCCGGTCAAGGCGCTGTTCTTCCTCAACGCCACGTCCGGGCACATCCCGATGCCGTTCGTGCAGGCGCTGCTGGCGCTGCAGTACCGGCCGGTGCCGCTCTCCGGCGACCCGGGTCAGAAGGTCGTCGACATCGCCATCCAGCGGACCCTCGAGGCGCTCGAGGACCGGCCGGGCGACGTCCTGCTCGCCAGCCACGACGGCGACTTCCTGCCTCAGGTCACGGCCCTGCTCGGCGGCGGCCGGCGGGTGGGGCTGCTGGGCTTCCGCGAGTTCGTGAACCTGAAGTTCGCCGAGCTGGCCGACCAGGGTCTGCAGATGTTCGACCTCGAGGAAGACGTGCGGTGCTTCACCAGCGTGCTGCCCCGGGTGCGCATCATCCCGATCGACGAGTTCGACCCGGTCCGGTTCCTCTAGCCCGGCGCGACCGCGGCACCGCTGCGGTGCGAGGCGAGCGCGGCCGCGAACACGCGGTGCGACACCAGCGCCTCTCGCGGCGTCGCGCAGCCGAACCGGTCGCCGAGCCGGCCGGCCCGCTCGGCGAGGAAGACGGCCCACATCTGCAGCAGCGCGTCGGGGAAGCCGAACTCGAAGATGGCGCCGGTCACCGTCGGCCAGACGCTGCGATGGCCGGGCTGCACCTCGGACCAGGCCTGCTCGCCGTCGATCAGGCCGAACCGTTGCAGCGTCTGCGGGCTCCGGGTGGAGAACCGCACACCGCCAGCCATGCCGTACGCCTCGAAGTACCAGGTGTTGCTCTCGCCGGGGGCGATCCGCTTCGTCTCCCACAGCATCGGGAAGCGGCCGCGGTCGGTGTCGACGGTCAGCGCGAGCACGGCGTTGTCCCAGGTGTCGCACGGCTGCGGAGCGCCGTCCGGACCGGGCCGGGTGCGCACGACGTCGTCGAGCAGGGCGTAGACCGTCGAGGGCGTCCAGCCGAGCCGCAGCGGCAGGTGCGCGGCGTGCATGCCCAGGTCGCCCATCACCCCGAGCTCACCGCAGGTGGCCTGGCGTCGCTTCCAGTTCAGCGGCTTGTCGCGGTCGAGGTCGGAGGAGTGCAGCAGGCCGGACCGCACCTCGAGCACCTCGCCCAGCAGGCCACCCTGCACGAGGGCGGCCGCTCGCTGGGCTCCGGGGAAGAACGGCAGCTCGCTGGACACCCGCACGAACGACGACGAGGCCTCGACGGCCGCCACGATCCGCTCGGCGGCGCCCAGGTCGATGCCGAAGGGCTTCTCGCCCAGGAAGTCCTTCCCGGCCGCCACGGCGTCCAGGTA
Organism: Actinomycetota bacterium; assembly: GCA_030841195.1. Taxonomy (GTDB): domain Bacteria; phylum Actinomycetota; class Actinomycetes; order JACCUZ01; family JACCUZ01; genus JAVEDA01. Next base: position 2,247 of record JAVEDA010000466.1, read on the forward strand.
CAGCCGCTCGTGCAGGTCGTGCGGCACCGCGAGGTAGAGCACGTCGATGCCGGGGTCGTCGAGCAGCCGGCGATAGTCGTCGGTCACGGTCCCGACCCCGGCTGCGGTCCACCACTCCTGCACGGCCGGTGCCGGGTCGGCGAGGGCCACCACCTCCGGGCGGGACGGGTGGTCCACCAGCGCGGTCCAGCGCCGGGTGAGGGCCAGCAGCTCGCGACCCATCAGCCCCCCGCCGACGACGCCGATGCGGACCGGCTCGGTCATGCCGAGCCGACCAGGGCCCGCGCCGACTCGGCGGTCGCCCCCTCGTGCAGCATCGCCATCAGGGCGCGGGTCAGCCCGGCCGGGTCGCGGTGCTGGATGATGTTGCGGCCGTAGACGATCCCCGCCGCGCCCTGCTCGAGGACGGCGGCGGTCCGGCGCAGCAGCTCGTCGTCGTCCACCCTCCCGCCGCCGCGCACCAGCACGGGCACCCGGCCGGCCGCCTGCACCACGAGGTGGTAGTCGGCGACGTCGTCGGTGGGGTCGGCCTTCACCACGTCAGCACCGAGCTCCACCGCCTGCCGGACCAGCGGGACCACCTTCCCCGTCGTACCGTCAGAGGCGTATCCGCCCGCCGCGGTGTCCTTCATCACCAGCGGCTCGACCATCAGCGGCATCCCGTAGCGCTCGCAGTCGGCGCGGGCCGCGAGGACGTTGGCGACGCAGGCCTCGCGCACCTCGGGGCGGCCCGGCAGGTCGAACAGGTTGACGACTGCGCAGGCGGCGTCGAGCCGAACCGCTGCCAGGCCGGGCTCCGGGATCAGTCGGCTGAACAGGCGGTCGGGCAGGGGCGCGCCGTAGACGTTCGCGATGTCGGTGCGCAGGACGAGCGCCGGTCGGGTCCGGTCGGGGATGTCCTGCAGCAGGCGAGCCTGGCCCGGCGAGAGCTGGATCGCGTCCGGCCGCGCCGCGGCCAGCGTCCGCACGGCAGCCCCGAGGTCCTCGATGCCGGACAAGAAGGACAGCTCGCCGAAGAAGCCGTGGTCGACCGCTACGTCCAGGCAGCGCCCGGACCTGCTGTCGAACAGGCGGGACAGGCGCGGGCCGACGTCGGACATGGACTCCTCCTCGGTGCTGAAACTCCTGCGAGGACGCAGCGTAACGAGGCCGATGGATGACACCCTGACCGTCATGGACGCCGCACCGCTGCTGCTCCCGCCCAACCAGTTCCCGCACTTCTACCGTGGCGGCGACCGGATCGGCTCGCTGCGCGGCGGCCCGGGTGGCCCGATGCGCCCGGAGGAGTGGATCGGGTCGACGGTCACGAGGTTCGGCGAGGCGGCCGACGGTCTCTCGACGCTGCCGGACGGCCGGCTGCTCCGCGACGCCGTCGAGGCGGACCCGACGGCCTGGCTCGGACCGGAGCACCTTGCCGCGTTCGGCCCCAGCAGCGAGCTGCTCGTCAAGCTGCTCGACCCTGACCAGCGGCTCCCGGTGCACGTCCACCCGGACAAGGCGTTCGCCCGCACGCACCTCGGGCTCGACCACGGCAAGACCGAGGCGTGGCTGGTGCTGGAGGCCTCCGACGGCGCGGGCGTGGGGCTCGGGTTCGCCGAGCCGATGCGCCGCGACCAGGTCCAGGACCTGGTCTCGCGGCACGACGCCGCGGCACTGCTCGCGTCGCTCCATCGGCTTCCGGTACGCCGGGGCGACACCGTCCTGGTGCCGGCCGGCCTCCCGCACGCGATCGACGCCGGCATCTTCGTGCTCGAGCTGCAGGAGCCGACCGACCTCTCGATCCTGCTGGAGTGGGAGGACTTCGCCGTCGACGGCGAGCGCGACGGGCATCTCGGGCTGGGCTTCGGGACCGCCCTCGACGCCCTGCGCCTTGCCCCGCTGGACGGCGACGAGCGGCGCTCGCTGCTGCGCGCCGACGACCTGCGCGGCGGCCGACCGCGACCGTTGCTCGCGGGACGGGCCGACGGCTACTTCCGGGCGGACCTCTGCCCCGGCGACGGTGAGGTCGAGGGCGGCTTCGCGGTCGCGCTGGTGCTCGACGGCAGCGGTGACATCGGCACCGAGAACGGCGGCACGATGCCGGTCCGGCGCGGCGACGCCTTGGTGGTCCCGTGGGCGGCCGGGAGCTGGCGGGTGGCGGGAGCCGACGTGGTCGTCTGCCGGCCGCCGCTGCCGGGGCCTGCCCGGGACGCGCCGTGACCGACCTGCTCGTCGGGATCGACGTGGGAACCACCCGGGTCAAGGCAGTGGCCACCGACCTGGCCCTCACCGTCCTGGGTGAGCACGCGGTGCCGACGCCGTGGCGGCACTCCGGGTCGCACGCCGATGCCGACCCGGCAGCCCTCGCCGCGGCGGCCGTCGAGGCGGCCGGCGGGGCGGCCCAGGCCGCGGGCGGGCGCGCGCTGGCTGTAGGCGTGACCGGCATGTCGGAGACGGGGGTGCTGCTGGACGGTCACGGCACCCCCCTGGCGCCGGCCCTGGCCTGGCACGACCCGCGAGGCGACTGCGCCGCGGTGGCGGCCGAGCTGGGCGAGGACGCCTTCCGCCGCGCGACCGGGCGCACGCTTACCCCCGTCCCGAGCCTCCCCACCCTGCTGTGGCTGCGCCGGAACGTCCCCGCGGCTCGGGCCGCCGTCCGCTACCTGTCGGTGCCGGAGTGGACGGTCCACGCGATGGGCGGCGACCAGGTCAACGAGCTGTCCCTCGTGAGCCGGACCGGGCTGTTCGACATCGCGGCCAAGCAACCGTGGGCCGCCGGGCTGGCCATGCTCGACGCGACGCCGGACCTGCTGGGCCAGATCGTCGGCGCCGGCGAGCCGGTGGGACGGGTGCACGACGAGGCGCCGCCGGCCCTGCGAGGCGCGGTCCTGACGGTCGCCGGGCACGACCACCAGACCGCTGCCTACGCGCTCGGGGCCGCCCGCGCGGGCGCGCTGCTCGACTCACTCGGCACGGCCGAGGCACTCCTGCGCACCATCCCGGCGCCCTTGGCAGCCGCGGCGGTCGAGGCGCTGGCTGACGCCGGGGTGACGACCGGGTGGGGAGTGGTGCCGGGTCACCTGTGCCTGCTCGCGGCCCTGCCCACCGGGATCTCCCTGGAACGGCTCGGCGCCATGGTCGGCGCACCGACCCCGGCGGAGCGCATTGAGCTCGGGCGCCGGGCACTCTCGGCCGACCGATCGGCGACGCAGACCCGGGTCACAGCCGGCTTCCACGGCCTGACCTTGCACGACGTCGACGACGAGGCCACCCCGGAGGTGGTCTGGGCGGTCGCGGTCGAGGACATCAGCGCCGCCGGGGCGGCGATGCTGGCCGCCATGTCGGCCGTGGCCGGGCCGCATACCGAGGTGCTGGTCACCGGCGGCTGGCTGCACAACCCGATGGTCCGCGCGGTCAAGACACGGCAGTTCGGCGCCTTCACCACCCGGGAGCTGGCCGAGCCCGGTGCCTTGGGCGCGGCCGAGCTGGCCGGTGTCGCTGCCGGTGTCGTGGCCCCGCGCTGGGAGCCGGACCGACCTGACCAGGCCCCTCGATAACGTTGTCATCACGGTGTCAACCAGTCACAGGAAGTTCTTGACGGCGTGTTAACAGCGGGTCTATAACTGCCTCGACAACGTTGTCAAGACCGCGTTCGTCAAGCAGGCTCCGTATCGTCGAGACGAAGGACAATTCGATGGCTGGTTGGACCAGAGGCCGATCGTCGGGCCGCACTCTGACGGTGCTCGGCGCGGGGGTGGCCGTGCTGATGGCCCTCGCCGCCTGCGGCGGTAGCAGCGACAGCAGCGCCGGTGGCGGCGGTGGTGGCGGTGGCGGCGGCGGTGGCAACGTCGAGATCTCCCTGATCACCAAGGACTCGACCAACCCGTTCTTCGTCGCGATGCAGCAGAGCGCGAAGAAGGCCGCGGGTGACAAGGGCATCAAGATCACGGTCGCCTCCGGCAAGGAGGAGGGTGACGACCAGGGCCAGATCGACGCGATCGAGAACGCCATCACCCTCCAGCAGGACGGCATCCTGATCACCCCGATGTCCACCGGGGTCAATGACGCCATCGCCAAGGCGCGCGACGCGGGCCTCTTCGTGATCGCGCTCGACACTCCGACCGACCCGCCGGACGCGGTCGACATCACCTTCGCAACAGACAACCGCGAGGCCGGCAACCTGATCGGCAAGTACGCCGCGGCCAAGCTGGCCGGCAAGAAGGCCGTCATCGCGCTGCTCGACATCTTCGACGACAAGGTCGTCTCGGTGGACTACAACCGCGACCAGGGTTTCCTCGAGGGCATGGGCCTGAGTGACATCGGCGACCCGAAGGTCAACGGTGACGAGCCCAAGACCGGCAAGTACTCCGGTGGCGACTACGAGATCGTCGGCAACGTCGCGACCGGCGCCAACGAGGAGGGCGGCCGCACCGGCATGGAGCAGCTGCTGTCCAAGAACAGCGACATCAACGTCGTCTACACGATCAACGAGCCGACCGCTGCAGGCGCCTCCGCGGCGCTCAAGGCGGCCGGGAAGACAGACGTGGTCGTCGTTTCCGTCGACGGCGGGCGGGCCGGTGTCGAGGCCGTGCAGGCCGGCACCATCTCGGCCACCTCGCAGCAGTACCCGTCCAAGATGGTGTCCCTCGGCGTCGACGCGATCATCAAGATCGTGAAAGACGGCACCAAGCCGGAGAACAGCCCCGGGCTGGACTTCTTCAACACCGGCGTGACGCTCATCGCCAACGACCCGGTCGACGGCGTGGAGAGCAAGGACGCGCAGTTCGGCCTCGACAACGCCTGGGGCTGATGCCGCGGTGACTGACCGCTAGCCGCTCCGCGCCCGGTGGGGGCAGCCCACGAATGGCTGCCCCCACCGTTCGCGTTCCGACGGTGCAATACTCCGGCGACGGTGTCGGAGCGATGATCGAGACAGCCATCGAAAGGCGGTCCCCGTGAGCGGAGCGACGCAGGCGCCAGCCAGCTACGAAGCGGCCGAGGAGTTCCTCCAGCGTCGCACCCCGGCTCAACGAGTGCAGACGACGTTGC
>JAVEDA010000133.1 GCA_030841195.1 Actinomycetota bacterium
GACTGCGCAGGGAGCGGGTCCGGGACCCCTTCGCACGCCCAGTGTGACGCATCACAGGGTTTACGTCAGCAGGACCCCCCGGGCGCGACCGAGGACGTGCGCGGTGGGCGGGATGCCGCGCTGCGGGCTGAACCCGAACCGGCGTACTACAGACACGTCAATCCCGGCTGAGGTGAGGGCTCCTACCGCGTCTCTGTTCGGGTGGCAGCCGCCGGCGAGCCGCGCCCAGATCGGCGCGACAAGGTCCACGGCCACGGCGACGACGCGGTGGACGTCCCGGACGTGCTCGTAGAACCGGACCTGTCCGCCCGGCCGGAGCACGCGATGCACCTCGGCAAGAGTCGCGGCCGGATCCGGAAGGGTGCACATCACCAGGGACAGCACGACGGCGTCGCAGCTGGCGTCCTCGACCGGCAGCATGTCGGCGGTGCCCTCGCGGACCTCGATCCGCACCGGCGCGGCCCGAGCCACCCCGGCGGCGCCGACCTCGCACACCGCACCAGCCAGGTCGGCCAGCAGTTCGCGGCGGTGCTCGGCCATCCCCCGCGCCTCGGCCTTGGCCGCGACCCGCAGATACGCCTTCGCGAACCGCGGGTTGGGCCGGAACGATGCACTCTCAGGCACGGCTACCTCCACCGAGAGCACGAGGTTAGCCGCCTCCTAGGTGACCGGCCGGCTACAGCCCCTGCCACTGGGGCTTGTTGGCGTACGTCTCCCGGTAGTAGTCGGCGAGACGGAGCTGGCTTGCCGCGTCGTCGTCGAGCAGAACGGTCGCGTGCTGGTGCAGCTGCAGCACTGAGGCCGGGCAGAACGCGGACACCGGGCCCTCGACCAGCTGATGCACGGCCGACGCCTTGCCGGAACCCCGCGCGATCAGCACGAGGTGCCGCGCGTCGAGGATGGTGCCCAGCCCCTGGGTGAGCACGTGGTGTGGCACCTCGTCCGTCGGCTCGAAGAACCGCTCGTTGTCTGCGCGGGTGCGAGCAGTCAAGGTCTTGATCCGGGTCCGCGAGCTCAGCGAGGAGCCAGGCTCGTTGAAGGCGACGTGACCGTCCGACCCGACGCCCAGCAGCTGCAGGTCGACACCTCCCGCGTCGGTGATCGCTCGCTCGTAGTCGGCGCACACCGCAGGCAGGTCGACGGCCAGGCCGTCCGGTCCGGCGATCGCGTCAGGGGGGAAGTCGACCCGCTCCTCCAGCTCGCGGCGGATCACCGACCGGTAGCGCTGCGGGTGCTCGGCCGGCAGCCCGACGTACTCGTCCAGCAGGAACCCGCGACTGCGCGCGAAGCTCACCTCGCCCGCGTCGTACCGGCGGATCAGCTCGGCGTAGACCACCAGCGGGCTTGACCCGGTGGCCAGCCCGAAAACAGCCGTCGGCTTCCGTGCCAGCAGGGCGACCGCCGAGTCGGCGGCGAGCTCGCCGATCGTGGCGGCATCCGGAACGATGATGACCTCCATGGCGTCGCGGTCCTCCTTACCGGTCGTTGTCGGGTACGTCGGGTGAGAGCCAGCTGCCGCGACGCATCACCCGCCTCAGTTGCAGGTCGTCGTCCACCACGACGACGTCGGCCCGCTGTCCGGCCGCGAGCGACCCGACGCCGGCCAGGCCGAGAGTCTGTGCGGGCGTGACCGACGCGGCGGTGACGGCGTCCAGCACGCTGATGCCGGCCGCGGCCACGCACCAGCGCACGACCTCGAGCAGAGTGGCCACGCCGCCGGCGATCGAGCCGCCGTCAGCCAGGCGCGCCGTCCGGTCGGCCACCAGCACGTCCCGCCCGCCCAGGGTGTAGCTGCCGTCCGGCATGCCGCTGGCCGCCATCGCGTCGGTGACCAGGCAGATCGCCTGCGGCCCGACGAGTTCGAACAGCATCCGGACGGTCTCCGCAGCGAGGTGCACGCCGTCGCCGATGACCTCGAGCACAGCTTCGCCCCGGCCGGCCTGCGCCAAGCAGGCGGCTACCGGGCCGGGAGCCCGGTGGTGCAACGGAGGCATGCCGTTGAAGACGTGCGTGACCAGCGGCCGCCCGCCACGCGGCGCGGAATCGACAGCCGAGCGGAGCGACGACCAGGCAGTCGCTGCGTCGCAGTCGGTGTGCCCCAGGGCGGGCAGGATGCCGTGACCGCCCAGCAACGCGGGCAGCTGCTCACCGCCGCGGCGCTCGGGGGCGAAGGTCATCTGCGCCACCGCGCTGGGCGCCCCGGCCGACTCGGCGGCCAGCACGACCGCCTCGACGAGCGACGGGTCGACGTCGATGAGTGCCGCCGGGTTCTGCGCCCCGCGGCGCTCGTGGGAGAGGAACGGGCCCTCCAGGTGGATGCCGGCCAGGTCCCCGTCAGCCACCAGCGCGGCGCAGGTGCGCACCCCCGTCAGCATCTCGTCAGCAGCGGCGGCGACCAGGCTGCCGAGCAGGGTCGTGGTGCCGTGCACGTGGTGGTGGCGGACCGCGGTCGCGGCCGAGTCGGCGGCCGCGCCGAACTCACCGCCGGCGCCGCCGTGGCAGTGGACGTCGACCAGCCCGGGCAGCAACGTCGCCCGGCCAGGGCCCGCATCGAAGACCGGCACCCCCCGCCAGGTGGCCGGCAGCTCGGACGCCTGCCCGGCGTACCGGATCGTGTCCCCGTCCACCACCAGGACGCCGTCCTCGACGACGGTCGAGGCAGTGACCAGGCGCCCGGTCAGGAGCGTGGTCTGAGGGACGGTCACGCGGGTCATCATCTCCCGTCGCTTGGATAGGGTCCGGTGGGCCGAAAGGCACAACGTATCGATCAGCACCCGGAGCCGCCGTGACGTTCAACCCGGACAGCGACCTCCAGCGCGAGGTCGCCGGACAGCCTGACGACTGGGCCGCGGTCGTCGCCCGGCTGCCGGAGCTTGCCGACGCCCTACCGGCGGCCGGTGCGAGGGTGGCGGTCGTCGGCTGCGGCACGTCGTACTTCATGGCCCAGGCCTATGCGGCACTGCGTGAGCAGTCCGGTCACGGCGAGACCGACGCGTTCGCCGCCAGCGAGCACCGGCTCGACCGCAGCTACGACGCCGTGCTGGTGATCACCCGGTCCGGCACCACCACCGAGGTGATCGACGTCCTCACGTCGCTGCGCGGGCGCGACCTCGTCACGACGGCGATCGTCGCCACGCCAGGTACGCCGGTCACCGAGCTGGCCGACCGGACCATCCTGCTGCCCGAGGTCGACGAGAAGTCGGTCGTGCAGACCCGGTTCGCCACCTCCACCGTGGCGCTGCTCCGGGCGTCTCTCGGCCAGGACCTGTCGGCCGCGATCGCGGACGCCAAGGCCGTGCTGGCCGAGGACGAGGACAGTTGCCTGGCCGCTGTGGCCGACGCCGAGCAGGTGACCTTCGTGGGGCGCGGCTGGACCATCGGTCTGGCCGCGGAGGCGGCCCTCAAGCTGCGCGAGTCGGCTCAGTTCTGGACCGAGTCCTACCCGGCGATGGAGTACCGGCACGGACCGGTGAGCATCGCCACCGCGGGCCGAGCAGTCTGGGCGCTCGGCGAGGTGCCGCCGGGCCTGGCGGAGCAGGTGCGCGGCACCGGCGCGCACTTCGAGAGCCGGGACATCGACCCGCTCGCCGAGCTCGTGCGGGTGCACCGGCTCTGCCTCGCGAAGGCCCGGCAGGGCGACCTCGACCCCGACCACCCGCGACACCTGACCCGATCGGTGGTCCTGCCTTCGGCCGCCTCCCAGGCGTAGGGCATGGCCGAGGTGTCCGAGGTGGTGGCGGCTGTCGACGTCGGCGGCACCCGGATCAAGGCGGCCCTGGTGACCGCGTCCTACGAAACTCTTGCCGAGGTCACCAGGGCAACCCCGAAGGACATCACCGCGGACATCGGCGCAGTCGTGCACGCGACGGTGACCGACCTGCTGGCCGCCGCCGCGCAGGGCGACCGCCCTGTGCGGGTGGTCGGCTGCGGTGTCGTCGTCCCCGGCCTGGTGGACGAGGCCCGCGGGGTCGGCATGTTCTCGGTGAACCTCGGCTGGCGGGACCTGCCGATCCGCTACCCGGTGGCGTCCTTGCTCGGCGTGCCGACCGTCGTCGGCCACGACGTGCGCGCCGGCCTGCTCGCCGAGATCCGGCTCGGTGCCGCCCACGGCGCGCGGCACGCGCTGTTCCTGCCGGTCGGCACCGGCATCGCCGCGGCCTTGCTCCTCGACGGCGCGGTGGTCAGCGCCGACGGCCGGGCCGGCGAGCTGGGGCACCTCCTCATCGACCCGGCCGGGCCGCCCTGCGCGTGCGGGGCGGTCGGGTGCCTGGAGGTGATCGCCTCAGCGGCGGCCATCGAACGGGAGTACGCCGCGCGGACCGGCCTCGCTGCCGGGGCGGAGCAGGTCGCTGTACGGGCGGCTGGCGGTGACCCCGATGCGATCGCTGTGTGGGCCCGGGCCGTCGCCGCCCTGGCGCAGGCGATCGCCGCCACCGTGACGATCACCGGGGTGGACCTCGTCCTGATCGGTGGCGGCCTCGCCGAGAGCGGCGCCGCCCTGCTGGACCCGCTGCGTGAGGAGGTCGGGAGCAGGCTGACCTTCCAGCGCCCGCCCCGGCTGGAGCGGGCAGCGCTCGGTGTTCGCGCCGGCTGCCTGGGCGCCGCCTGCCTCGCCTGGGACGCCAGGTGATCCTCGCCGTCACGCCCAACGCTGCGCTCGACATCACCTACGAAGTCGACGAGCTGGTCCCGCACCAGAGCCACCGGGTCACGGCCGTGCGCCAACGGGCCGGCGGCAAGGGCGTCAACGTCGCCTCGGTGCTGGCTCGGATGGGACACCCGGTGATGGCGACCGGCCTGGTGGGCGGCGCTGCTGGCAACGAGATCCGCGCGGATCTCGAGGCACGGGGGGTGGTGGCGCGGTTCGTCGACGGCGGCGGCAACTCCCGCCGTACGGTCAACGTCGTCTCAGCCGTCCACGGCGACGCCACGATCTTCAACGAGCCCGGCCCGGAGCTGACCGGACCCGGCTGGCAGTCCTTGGTCGCTGGACTCGACTCTCTGTTGGGCGAGGTCGCGGCGACCGTCGTGGTGCTGTCCGGCAGCCTCCCGCCCGGGCTGCCGGACGATGCGTACGCCGAGCTGGTCGACGTCGGCCACGCCCACGAGGCGCGGGTCATCGTCGACGCCGACGGCGCCGCGTTGCGAGGTGCCCTGAGATCCGGCCCTGAACTGGTCGTGCCCAATCGTGCGGAGCTTGCTCGAGCGACCGGCGCGCAGGACCTCGCCGTGGCGACAGCCGCTCTCCGCGAGCTCGGCGCGCGCAACGTGCTGGTCTCCTGCGGCGCCGACGGGCTGGTGCTGATGCCCGAGGAGGGTTCTGGTTGGCATGCTCGACTACCAGCGCCGTTGTCCGGCAACCCCACCGGCGCTGGTGACGCGTTGGTCGCAGCGCTTGCTGCAGGTCTGGTCGGCGGCTCGACATGGCAGCAGATGGCGCGGGACGCGGTGACCTGGTCGGCCGCGGCCGTGCTGCAGCCCATCGCCGGGGAGATCGACCCCGCTGACGTGGCGCGGCTGGCACGCCAGGTGCTGATGGAGGTGCGATGACCCTCGCCCGGCTCGACGAGGTGCTCGCGGAGGCAGCCGCCGGCGGCCGTGGTGTCGGCGCGTTCAACGTGATCCAGCTCGAGCATGCCGAGGCGTTGGTCGCAGCCGCCGAGCAGACCGGCCTGCCGGTCGTGCTGCAGATCAGCGAGAACGCCGTGCGCTACCACGGCTCACTCGCGCCGATCGCCCTGGCGACGCGCACCATCGCGGAGCGAGCGACGGCGCCGTGCGTGCTGCATCTCGACCACGCGGTCAGCGAGCAACTGGTGGACGAGGCCGTCGCGCTCGGCTTCACGTCGGTGATGTACGACGGGTCCCGGCTCGGTGACGAGGCCAACCGCACCGCGACCCGTGCGGTCGCGCAGCGCTGTCATGCCGCGGGTGTCAGCGTCGAGGCGGAGCTGGGCGAGATCGGCGGCAAGGATGGTGCACATGCTCCCGGCGTGCGTACCGACCCGGCCGCCGCCCAGCAGTTCGTGGCGGACTGTGGCGTCGACGCGTTGGCAGTCGCCGTCGGGTCCTCGCACGCGATGACGAGCCGGACGGCGGAGCTGGACATGGAGCTGATCGCGGCGATCCACCAGCGGGTGCCGGTGCCGCTGGTGCTGCACGGCGCCTCCGGTGTCCCGGACGCCGACCTGGTGGCCGCCGTCCGTGCCGGCATGACGAAGGTGAACATCGCGACGCACCTGAACAACGCGTTCACCACGGCCTTGCGCCGGCACCTTGCCGAGGACCCGGACCTGGTCGACACCCGGCCGTACCTCGGCACTGCCCGCGCCGCGGTATCGGCCGAGGCGGCCCGGCTGCTGTCGATGCTCGCCCTGCGCTGACCCCTTCTACGTCATCCGGAAGTCGAGGGCGTCCGGGATCGGAACGGTGGCCCGCACCTGCGCCACCAGGTCGGCGTCCACCGGGCGACGCTCCTCCCGTGCCGCGAGCGCCACGTGGTAGTCGAACCACACCTCGTGCAGCGCCGGCTCACCTTCCCGTACGTCGGGTAGCACCACGCCCTCCTCGAGGATCCGGCCGGCCCGGTCGAGGTCACCGGTCAGCAGCGTCGCGCGGATCTCGGCGAGTCGGGAGCGACCCAGGCCGTGTTGTTCGGCCGGTGCGGCCTCGATCGCTGCGAGTGCCTGCGCGCCGTCGCCGGCGGCCAGCAACGCGTCGATCAGCTCACGCCTCAGCGGTGCGAGGTCCCCGCGAAGCGCGACCGCGGCTCGGTACCGCCGGACCGCAAGCGCAAGATCACCTTCGGCCCGGGCCAGGGCCGCCAGGTTCCGCCAGGCCCACGCCGTCGGCTCTTCCGCGAGCGAGCGGCCCCAGGCGTCGCTAGCCCCCTGCAGGTCGCCGGCGTGGGCACGGACCACCCCGAGGTGCAGTGTCGGCAACCAGCCGTCCGCCGCCTCCAGGAGCGGCAGCCAACGCCGGCTCGTCTGGTACGAGGACGGCGGCAGCTCGGCCGGTGACGACGGCATCCGCCCGGTCCGCACGAGCTCGACCCAGGCCGCCTGCTCGGGCCCGAGCGTCTCGTCGCCGAACGGCGTACCGGGCAGGAGGAGCGAGTCGTCTCCGTCCCGCTCCCGCAACCTGCGCTCGAGCGCTCCCCACCCCGACCCGCGGTTCAGCACCTCGACCGGCGCGGCATCGGCCCAAGCAGTCGCGGCGGTCAGCGCGCCGTCGAGCTCCGCACGAGGGATCAGCTCTTCCAGGTCACCGGACACGGCCGCTAGCGCCAGCGACCAGTCGTCGCCGTGGACGGCGTCCGCGTCGCTCTGGAGC
>JAVEDA010000497.1 GCA_030841195.1 Actinomycetota bacterium
CGTGGACGCCTGCCCCGCGTCCTCGGTCAACCGCAGCTCGTCCCACCGCATGGCGCCATTAGAACATCTGTTCGAACGGCTGTCGAGCGCCTTGCCCGGTCACGAGATCGTTCGCGACGCGGAGGGCCTCGACACGCCGTGGTGCCGGCGTGTCGGGGCAACAAACGTCGCGAACGATCTTGCAAACGCGGGGGAGTGCGGTCAGCGGCGGGCGGGGGTCGGGTCGCCCGGCAGCGAGTCGGCCTTGACCGCGCCGCGGCGGCCGCGGGGGAGCGGCTCGCCGGTCGTGGTGTCGCGCCCGGTCTGCTGCTCGGCCTCGGCGTTCATCTCCGCGCCGAGGAGGACCACGTAGTTGGTGATCCACAGCCAGAGCAGCAGGACCACGACGCCGGCCAGGCTGCCGTAGGTCTTCCCGTACGACGAGAAGAGGCTGACGTAGAGCGAGAACCCGACCGAGGCCACCAGCCAGAGGACGGTGGCCGTGACGGCACCGACGGAGACCCAGCGGAACCTGGGCGCCGCCCGGTCCGGCGCCACCCGGTAGAGGACCGAGAGCGCGAGCATCATGGCGCCGGCCAGCAGCACCCAGCGCACGACCTGCGCGGCGACCTGGATCGCGAGCGGCGGGTTGAGGCTGTTGACGACCGCCGGGAAGACGCCGACCAGCGTGATCGCCACCACCACGAACACGATCGCGCCGAGCGTCATGACCAGGGACAGCGCCTTGCGAGCGACGAAGCCGCGGTCCTCGTCCTCGTCGTAGGTGATGTTCACGGCGGTGATCAGGTTGCCCATCCCTCCGGCAGCGCTCCACAGGGCCACCAGCAGCGCGACCACCAGCCCGATGCCCAGCGTCTGCTGGTTGGTGGCGACCAGGCTGGTCATCTGCTCGCGGAGGAGAGTCTTGGCCGGCGCGGGGATCGTCGAGCCGAGCTGGTCGATCTGGCTGGTGATCTGCGAAGGCGTGGCCACCAGCCCGTAGAGAAGGACGGCGGCGATGATCGCGGGGAAGAGCGCGAGGAAGGCGTAGAAGGCGACACCGGCGGCCACCAGCGGCACCTGGTCGGCCTTCGCCTCCCGCCAGGCCCGGCGCAGCACCTGGAACCAGCCGCGTCGAGGGATCTCGTGCGGCCGGTCGGCGGCGGCGCCGGGGACGTCGGTGGCGCCATCCCTGTCACGTAGGTCGATGTCGGCGGTGGCGCGGTCGGCGATGGCGCGGCTCATGGGTCCCCGATGACCCACCCTCGGGCGGCCAAACACGGCGCCCAGCTGATCTGAGGGGGACCGGGTTCGCTCCTGCCGTACCTGGATATTGACTCGTATTGACATAATGTCCATTATCGGCGCAACGCTCACCTCAGCACCCAGGCGGACCCCTCAGTACGCGTGCACCCGTGCTGACGTGTCCGCGGCCGTGCTTTACGTGGTCGACTTCGCTCGTGTACGCGTTCCTCGAGCACGACGGGCCGCTGGCGTTCGCCCACCGCGGCGGTGCGGCCGGCGGGCTGGAGAACTCGATGGCGGCTTTCCAACACGCTGTCGAGCTCGGCTACCGATATCTGGAGACCGACGTGCACGCCACGGCGGACGGCGTCCTGCTGGCCTTCCACGACAGCACCCTGGACCGGGTCACCGACCGCCGCGGTCGGGTCGCCCGGCTGCCCTGGTCGCAGGTGTCCCGGGCCCGGATCGGCGGGGTCGAGCCGATCCCCCTGCTGGACGACCTGCTCGGAGCCTGGCCTGACATAAGACTGAACCTGGACGTGAAGGAGGCCGGCGCTGTCGGCCCCCTGGTGCGCACCCTGGCGCGCACCGGCGCCACCGACCGGGTCTGCGTGGCCTCGTTCTCCCACCGGCGGCTGCAGGCGGTGCGGGCCGCCCTCGGGCCGCGGCTGTGCACCTCCCTGAGCAGCCGTGAGGCGCTTCGGCTGCGCGCGGCCGCCGCTTATCCGGCCGGGCACCTGTTCGCGCTGCCCGGCGCGCCCTGCGCTCAGCTGCCGGACCGGGTGGGCCCGCTGCGGGTGGTCACAGCCGGCTTGGTCCGGCTGGCCCATGCCCGCGGCCAGCAGGTGCACGTCTGGACCGTCGACCGGGCCGCCGAGATGCACCGCCTGCTCGACCTGGGCGTGGACGGGCTGATGACCGACGAAATCGTCACGCTGCGTGACGTGCTGCGAGCGCGTGGCCAGTGGCCGGTGTGACACAACCGACGCCGGTCCGTGACCAGAAGACAGGTTGCCCGGGCCCGTCAGGGGAATCCTGAGGGCGTCCGCTTCGTTGGACCGAGCGTACGACAGCGCCCACGGGGGCTGTCCTGACGGCGGGGAACCCCGCCGACCCCCATCCCGGAGGAGATCGACATGGCCGAGCGAGCACTGCGCGGCTCGCGCCTGGGCGCCCAGAGTTACGAGACCGACCTCGGCGTCGAGATGGCGCCCCGGCAGAGCGTCACCTACGCGTGCCCCCGCGAGCACCGCTTCAGCGTCCCCTTCTCCCTCGAGGCCGACGTGCCCGAGGTCTGGGAGTGCACGGTCTGCGGTGACGAGGCGCTCCGGCTGGACGGCACCCGTCCCGAGCCCAAGAAGGGCAAGCCCGCCCGCACCCACTGGGACATGCTGCTCGAGCGGCGCAGCGTCAAGGAGCTCGAGGTGCTGCTGGCCGAGCGGCTGGAGCTGCTCCGGGCCGGCACCCCGAAGTCGACCGGCGGCCGCAACCAGCGCAAGAGCGCCTGACCGCTTTCCTGCTGGCGACCTGACGTCCGGGTCGCGCCACTACCCCCCGGTGGCGCGGCCCGGACTTCTGTCGTCCGGGGGTTCCTCGTCGGGCCTCCCGGGTGACCGCTCGACCGGCACGTCCCGGACCACCTCACCCGGCACCACCCGACCCGACCCACGTCCTGGGCCGTACGCCGGTCCGCCGCCCGGTCCGGCCGGACCGAACCGGGTGACCGCCACGACCACCCGCCGCATGAAGAACCCGATCAGCAGCCGCCGCGCCAGGGGCCGGGTCGGCGGCAGGATGAAGAAGAAGCCCACGATGTCGGTGACGAAGCCGGGAGTCAGCAGCAGCGTCCCGCCGACGAGGACGAGCGCGGCGTCGGCCAGCTCCCGGCTCGGCAGCTGCCCCGAGGTCGCGGCCGTCTGCAGCGCGCGCCAGGCCCGGCTGCCCTCGTGCCGCACGATCCAGGCCCCGAGGGCGCTCTCGAAGATCAGCAGGAGCACGGTCGGGAGTGCCCCGATCTGCTGGCCCACCTGCACGATCACGTAGATCTCGACGATCGGCACCACCAGGAACGCGACGACCAGGAACCAGCCCATCCGCCTCAGTCCTTCCCGGCCGGCGACCCGGCCCGCAGTCGCATCGCCCGCTCCCGAGCCGCCCACACCGTGACCCGCCACAGCGCCTCACGCACGATGGCACCGTTCATCTTGGAGTCGCCGCGCACCCGCTCGACGAACTCGATCGGCACCTCGGTCACTCGCAGGCCCTGCTGCACGGTCCGCCAGACGAGGTCGACCTGGAAGCAGTAGCCGTGGCTCGCGACCCCCGCCAGGTCGAGCTTCTCCAGCGTGCTCCGTCGGAACGCGCGGTATCCGCCGGTCGCGTCGTGAACGCCCAGCCCCAGGGCCTTGCGCACGTAGACGTTGCCGCTCTGCGACAAGGCCCGGCGCCGGGCCGGCCAGTTGACCACCGAGCCGCCCGGCACCCACCGGGAGCCCTGCACCAGGTCGGCGTCGGGCAACGCGGCCTGCAGCCGCGGGAGCTGCTCGGGCTGGTGCGAGCCGTCCGCGTCCATCTCGACCAGGACCTCGTAGCCGCGCTCGAGCCCCCACCCGAACCCCGCGAGGTAGGCCACACCCAGCCCCTCCTTGGCGGCCCGGTGCAGCACGTGCACCTGCCCGTCGCTCGCCGCGAGCGCGTCGGCCAGGGCGCCGGTCCCGTCCGGGCTGGCGTCGTCCACCACGAGGACATGCGCCATCGGGACACTGGCCCGGACCCGGGCCACGATGTTCTCGACGTTGAGGCGCTCCTGGTAGGTGGGGACGATCACCAGGACGCCCTCGCCCCGCACGACGTCTGCCGGCAGGCCCTGCGCGGTGCCCTCGCCGCCGGTCACGGTCGGCTCCCCCGGCGCCGCCGGGCCGCGGACCGCGACGACACGGCCGACACGGCCGCCGCGGCCAGCCCAGCAGCGGCCAGCAGCCACTCCGGCCACCAGCCCAGCCGGGTGGCCAGTGTCTGGCGGTCGCGCAGCGGCACCTCGGCCACCAGCGTGCGGGCGACCTTCTCCGGCGCCTGCTGGGCCACCGTCCCGTCCGCGCGCACGACCGCGCTGATGCCGCTGGTCGCGGTCACCAGGACGTCCCGCCCGGTCTCGACGGCGCGCAGCCGGGACATCGCCATCTGCTGGTAGGGCTGCCCGGTGCCGTTGTAGGTGGCGTTGTTGGTCTGGACCACGAGGACCTGTGCGCCGCCGCGGACCACGTCGCGGACCAGCCCGTCGTAGGCCACCTCGAAGCAGATCACGTCACCCACCCGTGCCGGCCCGACCGTCAGGTTGCCGGGCCGGTGCCCGGCGTAGAAGTCGCGCGGGATCTGGTCCAGCCGCGAGATCAGGCCGGTCAGCTCGGCCCGGAACGGGATGTACTCGCCGAAGGGCACCGGGTGCCGTTTCACGTAGCGGGCCCCCGGGCCGGTCTGCGGGTCCCAGACGATGCCGGTGTTGCTCACGTGGTCGGGTCCTGGGCCGTCCAGCACCGCCCCGACGAGCACCGGCACACCGACGTCCCGCACCGCGTCGTCGATCAGGGCCTTCGCCGAGGGGTCCTGGAACGGGTCGATGTCCGAGGCGTTCTCCGGCCACACCACCAGGTCCGGCCGGTCGACCCGGCCGGCCCGGACGTCGGCCGCGAGCCGGTGGGTGGCGTCAGCGTGGTTGCGCAGCACCTGCTCGCGCTCGCCGAACGGGTCCATCCCGACGCCCGGCACGTTCCCCTGCACCAGTGCCACCGTGACCGGCCGCCCCTCCCCCGCGCCGACCGGCAGCAAGGGACCGGCCACGGGCACGGCGACAGCCAGCAGGACCAGCGGGACGGCCCGGCGCCATGACCCGGCAGCCATCACGGCCGCCGCGACGAGGGCACCGCACAAGGCGGTCGCAAAGGTCACCAGCGGCGCGCCACCCACAGCGGCGTACGGCGTGAACGGCGAGGCCGTCTCGGCGAAGGCGAGCCGGCCCCACGGGAAACCCCCGAACGGGACGGTGTCCCGGGCCAGCTCCTCCGCCACCCACAGGCAGGCAACCCACAGCGGCCAGCCCGGTAGCCGGAGCGCGGACGGCGTCAGTGCCCCGGCGAGAGCGAGGAACGAGGCCTCGAGCAGGGCCACCAGGAGCCAGGCATCCGGCCCGATCACGGTCAGCCAGGACAGCAGCGGCACGAAGGTGGCCAGGCCGTGCACCAGGCCGACCGCCGCAGCCCTGCGGGCCGACAGGCCGCGGCTGAGCAGGACCAGCAGCGCGACGCCCAACGGCGCGAGCGGCCAGAGGTCGTAGGGCGGGAGGGCGAGAGCCACCAGCGCCCCGCTGACCGCGGCACCCGCCAGCCGCGGGCCGGGCCCCCTCGGCCGCCAACGCGACGGCCCGGGCTGTGCGCCGGCGGCTGCCGCCGCGGGCTGACCGGTCGCCGTGGTCGTCACGAAGGTCGCTCCCGGGCACGTCGCGGACGGACCGGCACGTGATCCGTGCCGGGCTGCGACCGTACAACGTGTCAGCGCGCCAAGCGGTGCCGACGGGAGTCCTGCCCGGAAGACGGGTCAGGGCCCGAACCGCCCTTCGGACCGACCCCGTCCGGCCGGCTGCCGGATCGAAGGCCGTTGTCTACTGGGCGGTCGGGCCCTTCCCGTGTCTCACCCCTAGGTCTCTCCCTCACCCGGGGCGACGCCGGCGGTCGGACCTGGCACCCGGACGGCGCTTGCGCATTGCGCCGTCCCTGGCCCGAAGCCGGCAGGTGTCGCGGAGGGGGATTCCTCGTGGGTGTCCTGTGGTGGACGTCGTTACCTTGGTGGCGCGACCCGCTGCTGTCAACTCCCCGCTGACCTGCACCGATGCGCAAAGGTGCAGGTGGGGGACGTGACGTCGGACGGGACTATTTCCCTTTGTGGGCAACGAATTTGGCGGGTCGGTCCGGATGCTCTACCTGGGCATCACCCGAACGGGCCATTGACCGGCAAAGGCTCCGTCAGGTTGTGGTCGCAACCGGCACCACGACCGTGCCGACGGCGGTCACCGCGACGATCGGCGGGTCGAGCACCACCGCGGCCGAGGGGCCAGCGGTCGGATCCCCTGCCCCGGCGACCGCTCCGCGGCAGACGACCCGGGCCACCAGGGACAGCTCGCGGCTGCGGGTGCCGACCCGGGTGACGGTTGCCTCCGCCTCCACCACGTCGCCGGCCCGGACGGGAGCCCGGAACTGCACGTCGGAGTAGGAGGCGAACAGGCCCTCGTCGCCGTCGGTGCGGATGCACACCTCGGTGGCGACGTCACCGAACAGCCCGAGCACATAGGCGCCGTCGACCAGGTCACCGGCGTAGTGCGCATGCGCGTAGGGGACGTAGCGACGGTGCGTGACGGACAGGCCGAGGCGCGGGTCGTCGGTCATCGTCGTCCTTCCATGGCGTGCACCAGGTAGCTCGCGACCTCGCCCGGTGTGGTGCCGCGCCCGAAGATCCGGTCCACGCCGAGCTCGGCGGTGGCGTGCTCGTCGAACCGGGGGCCGCCGTCCACCATCAATGGTGTCCGTCCGGCCGGGTACGACTCGCGGAACGCGGCCGACATCTCACGGGTGTTCGTCAGGTGCGCGTCGCGCTGGGTGACCACCTG
>JAVEDA010000502.1 GCA_030841195.1 Actinomycetota bacterium
AGCTTGGCCAGCATGTTCGACACGTGCACGCTCACCGTCTTGGCGCTGATGAACAGCTGGCCGGCGATCTCGCGGTTGCTGCGCCCCTGGGCCACCAGCGCGAGCACCTCTTGCTCACGGGGCGTCAGGGCCTCGTCCCGGTGCGAGCCGGGCAGGCCGGGGTCGGCCCGGCCGGCGGGCGCCCCGCCGGAGCGAAGCTCGCGCAGCAACGGGTCGGCCTGCAGCCGCCGGGCCTCGGTCATGGCCAGGCCGGCCACCGCGTCGGCCTCGGCCGGCTGACCGCCGGCCCGCAGCACCGCGGAGAGCCGCGCCTGCGACCGGGCGACCTCGAACCGGTGCCCGAACGTCTCGAACCGGGCCACCGTGCGGCGCCAGGCCTCCACCAGGTCGTCCAGCTCGGGTGCCTCCGACCCGGCCAGCCAGCGGACCCGGGCGTGCTCGGCGTCGACCCGGTCCAGCCAGGCCAGCGCCTCCGGGCCCTCGTCCCAGACCGACTCCTCGCGCAGCCGCACGGCCCGCCGGGCGGCGTCACGCAGCTCGTCCGCGTGGTCGACCAGGCCGCCCCGGTCCTGGCTGCCGGTGCTGGCAGCGGCGTTGGCCACGTGGCCGAGCAGGAGGGCGGACAGCCGGATCCGGGCCTGGAAGTCCTTGTTCCCCCACATGCCGCCGATGTTGGACACGACGTCGTCGTAGGCCTTGGTGGCCGCCGCCAGGTCACCGTGGTCGCCGTGCAGGTCGATCGTCGCGAAGCCGGCGAACAGTGCCACCATGCCCTCGCGCTGGCCGTGCTGCGCCAGCGAGGGCAGCAGGTCCAGGGCCGAGAGGTCACCGCGTCCGGCGTGCACCACCATGCCGCTGGCGCGGACCATCGCCTCGGCCAGGTCCGGCGGGGCGTCGTTGCTGACGTCGGCCATGGTCGCCGCGCCGTCCCAGTCACCGAGCACGTACGCCGCCTGGATGCCGAGGGTGCGCGACTCCAGCACGTACGGCGCCCATGGTCGACCCACCTCGCGGCCCCGCTGCTCGGTGCGGGCGTAGGACTCGCGGGCCGCCGCGACGTCCCCGCTCTCGTACTGCAGGGTGCCCAGGTTGAACATGCTGCGCAGCTCGGCGGCCAGGTCGCCGGCCGCGCGGGCCTGGTCGACGCTCTCCTCCAGGATGGCCCGGGAGGCGGCCGTCTCGCCGGAGCGCTCGCGCAGCCGGGCCAGCGTGGTGCGGGCGTCGGCGACGACGCCGGCCAGGCCGAGGCGGTCGGCGAGCTCCATCGCGTCGGAGGCGACCGCCGCCGCCTCGTCCAGCCGCCGGGCCTCCCACAGGGCTCGGGCGTGCAGGGCGAGGATCTGCGCCCGGAGCGTGTCGTCCGGGTGCTTCTCCAGCAGCTCGAGGGCCTCGGTGGTGTTCATCAGCGGGTCGGCCCCGGAGTCGGCGACGATCGCCACCGAGGCCTTGACCCGTAGCAGCCGGAGCCGGGCGTGCGGGTGGGTGTCGGGGGAGGTGGCCCGGAGCTGGTCGCGGGCCAGGGCCAGGGCCCGATAGGTCTGCCCGGCGGCGAGCGCCGCCTCGCACGCCTTGGCCGTCAGCTCGACCACGTCGATGCCCTCGATGTCGGTGTCGGTGGCCAGCTCGAGCGCGAGCTCGTAGTGCCGGGCAGCCTCGTCCGGGCCGGCCACCGCCATCGCCTCGTCACCGGCGGCGACGCTGGCGCGGGCCGCGGTCGCGAGGTCGTTGGCCGCGCGTGCGTGCCGGGCCAGCTCGGCCGCCGTACCGCCCACCCCGCCCTGCTGGAGGGCCTTGGCGTAGGCCGCGTGCAGCCGCACCCGCTCGCCCGGCAGCAGGTCGTCGTAGACGGCCTCGGCCAGCAGGGCGTGGCGGAACGCGTAGCCGTCGCCGCCCATCGGCACCAGGACGTTGCGTTCGACGGCGGCGCGCAGGGCCACGTCGAGGGAGCCGACCTGTCCGTCGAGAACCCGGTCGAGCAGCAGGTGGGGCACCCGGCGGCCGGACACCGAGGCGGCCCGCACCACGTGCCGGGCGTCGTCGTCGAGCTGGTCCAGGCGCACCAGGAGCAGGTCGGCCAGCGCCTCAGGGATCGCGTCCGGCCCGACCTCGGTCGCGCCCACCAGCTCCTCGGTGAAGAACGCGTTGCCCTCGGCCCGCTCGACGATGCCGCGCAGCGAGCGCTCGGACATCGGACCGGGGTGCAGGGAGCCGACCAGGGCGCGCACGTCGTCGTCGGGCAGCCGGCCGAGCTCGACCCGGCTGACGCCGGGGAGCCGGGACCACTCGGCGGCCGCGGTGCGCAGCGGGTGCCGGCGGTGGAGGTCGTCGCCGCGGTAGGAGGCCACCACGGCCACCGGGGCGTCGAAGCGGCGGGAGAACAGGAAGCTCAGCATCTCGCGGGTGGACCGGTCGGCCCAGTGCACGTCCTCGACGAGGAGCAGCAGCGGCTCGGCCCGGCCGAGCAGCTCGAGGGCGGCGTGCACGGCCGCGAACAGGTCGGGCCGGTCGAGCTGGACGTGGCTCTCGTCGTCGGCGGGGGCCGATTGCTCCGGCAGCACCCGGCGGGCCGGCATCAGCCGGGCGATCGCGGGGGCGGCCTCGACGAGCGAGTGGGCCAGGGTGGGTGCTTCGGTGGCGAGGCGGCCGAAGGCCTCGCTGAACGGCAGGTAGGGCAGGGCGCTGTCGCCGAAGTCCAGGCAGTGCCCGACCAGGACCCGGTAGCCCGCGTCCTGGGCCCGGTCCCGCAGCTCGGCGAGCAGGCGGGTCTTGCCGACACCGGCGTCGCCGGCCAGGAGCACGGCTCCGTCAGGGTTGGGCGTCGCGCCAGGGGTGCTGGACAAGCCAACGAGGCCCGCCAGCCGGTCGAGCTCAGCGGCTCGGCCGACCAACGGGCCTCGGATGTCGGCGATGGGGGGCACGTGCCCCATCATCGCGGGAACGAGTGACAACGCGCGTGGCTCCACGCGACTGAGCGAGCTCACGGAGGACCCAGGCGGCCTGGACACTCACTCGCCGTACCAGTCGATGGCGGGCGTGACGGCCTTGGGTGTCCGACGGTGGAACAGCCGGTGGCCCTTGGTCTTGCGGTGGTGGTCGAAGGACTCGGTGATGCGCTCCCGGCGGTAGTCGTTCTCGACTCCGGCGTAGGGACCGACGATCGAGCTCATGGTGACTCCTCTGTGTGTTCGGGTCTTGCTTGCAGACATGACTCTGCGGCCCTGAGGAGGGGGGTCACATCGGGACGATGTCCTATCTCTGGCCGGCTCACCGGCGTACGACGGCTTAGGCCCGCCTAAGCCGTCTAAGGAGCCTCTGACCTGCGGTTTTCCGCCCCCACCTCCCTCGAAATGATCACGGTTCCGTGATCATTGCTCCTCGACCGCGCCGAATTCACCGCGGTCGAGGCCTGCAGAGCGCGGTAGGGCCCGAGCTGCGCCCCAGCTGCACCCCAGTCGGCCTAGGCAAGCCTCGGTACGCCGGTCGCCGGCACCCCCGCAGACGGCTCAGCGGTGGCCGGCGTCGAGGATCCGGGCCAGGAACTGGCGGGTCCGCGGCTCGGTCGGGTCGACCAGGACCTGCTCGGGCGGGCCCTGCTCGAGCACCACCCCGGCGTCGAGGAAGACCACGGTGTCGGCGGCCTGCCGGGCGAAGGACATCTCGTGGGTGGCCAACACGATGGTCATCCCCTGCTCCTTCAGCTCGCCCACCAGCGCTAGCACTTCGCCCACCAGCTCGGGGTCCAGCGCGG